>JBAZDD010000012.1:0-21628 GCA_041654635.1 Candidatus Muiribacteriota bacterium | reverse complement strand
TAAACTTTCAAGAAATTCCGATGCTGAAAGAGAATTAAGAATTTTAAGACAGATGGTTTCTAACGATATTTATATTAATACATTATATTCATATGTGATGTATTCTCTTAATTCCAGACAGCAGGCGCTTGATTTGATGAAAAATATTGTTGAGAATTTTTCAGCTCTGAATAGTTCTCCTGTTCATCAACTTGGAGTGTTTGAAATTAAGAGAGAAGAACTCTTTTTTAATATTGGAGAAATATACAGAAGTATTCCGAATAATAATCTTGCAATATCATATTATAAACAGGCTGTATCAACAGCTCCATATTCTGAAACTGCGAATAAGGCACGAAGAATTCTTACAGAAATGAATGCACTTTAGTTTATATTGAAAAGAAAAAATTATTTTTTCTGTAGATTTTTAAATTTTGTGCATTCCTTTTTAAAATAAAGTTGAACAGTTCCAAGCGAACCGTTTCTGTGTTTTGCAATTATAAGTTCAGTCTGATTAGGATTGCTTGAATTTTCTTTAGTGTAATAATCATCTCTGTAAAGAAAAAGAATCATATCAGCGTCCTGCTCAATTGCGCCAGACTCTCTCAAATCAGATAACATAGGTCTTTTATCGTTTCTTTCTTCAACTTTTCTTGATAACTGGGATAAGGCAATTATAGGAATATTTAATTCTTTTGCCAGTGATTTCAAATTTCTTGAAATTTCAGAAATTTCTTCAACTCGGCTTGCATTTTTATTTCCGCCTGATAAAAGCTGTAAATAATCAACAACAATCATTTTAATGTTGTGTTCCATATAAGCTTTTCTTGCAGCTGCTTTTAATTCATTTATTGTAAGAAAACCTGAGTCATTAATGAATAAACCCGCATCGAAAACTCTTCCGGCACTTAAAACAAGTCTTCCAAATTCACTTTCTGAAAGGTTACCTTTTCTCAGCTTTTCCTGATCAACTTCTGCTTCACTGGATAAAATTCTCTGAACAAGTTGTGTGGCAGGCATTTCAAGACTGAATATTGCAACTGGTTGTTTTTCTTTTAATGCTGCATTAGCTGCAAGATTAAGACAGAATGCTGTTTTTCCTACACCTGGACGGGCTGCAAGTATTATCAGATCAGATTTTTGAAATCCTGAAGTTATTCTGTCTAAATCAATAAATCCAGAGGATAAACCTACAATATTTTCTTTTTTTTCATAGGCAGATTCAATTTTTTCAATAACTTCGTTTACAACCTGATTGATTGGAACAAAATCCTGTTTTGAGGATTTTCTGATGATATCAATAATATTTCTTTCAGCTTTATCAAAAATAACTTCAGTTTCAACACTGTTAAAGCAGTCTTCAGATAAATCTGAACATATTGATATTAATTGCCTTAAAATAGATTTTTCTCTAATTATGTTAACATATGATTCAATATTTCTAGAAGATACTGAAACTGAAAGAAGAGAGTTAATGTAAGCCAGACCACCTATTGATTCAAGTTGATTATTTTTTTGAAAATACTCTTTTAAAATAAAAGGTTCAATACTTTCACCTTTTTTTTCAAGTTCACACATTGCATTGTAAAGTTTTGAGTTTGAAACACTGTAAAAATCTTCTTTGGATAATTTGTCACTGATAAATTTTAAATTTTTATTTTCAAGAAGAATACTACCTAAAACTGCTTTTTCAGCTTCAATACTCTGGGGAATAGTTTTCATTATTCTTCTGTTCCGCTGATTTCAAAAGTCAGTTTTGCACTTATTTTTTCATATAATTTTACAGTTGCCTGATGTTTTCCAGTGTGTTTTACAGGTTCATTTATAATTATTTTTTTCTTGTCAATGTTAATATTGAACTGTTTTTTTAGTTCATCAGATATATTTTTATTGGTTATAGCACCGTAAAGTTTACCGTTTTCACCGGTTTTAGTTAGTATTGAAATTTTTAATTTTTCAAGCTTCTGTTTGATTTCCTGAGCGGCTTCTTTTTCTTTTCTTTCTTTATCCTGCTCAATATTTTTTGTATGGTCTAATTGTTTAAGGTTACTTTCTGTTGCAGCTTTTGCAATTTGTCTGGGAAAAAGAAAGTTTGATGCATAACCGTCAGAAACATTTTTTATATCGCCTTTTTTTCCTAAACCTTTATAATCAGTAAGTAGAATAACTTTCATAAATATTTCCCTCCAAATTTATTAAGTTTTATATGAATGTATTCAGGTAAAAAGGCAGTTCTTGACTACCTTTTTACCTGATAAAAATGATTTTATTCTGTTGTGAATGGAAGAAGTGCAATATTTCTAGCCTGTTTTACAGCATTAGAAATTTTTCTCTGATGAGCTGCACAAGCGCCAGTAACTCTTCTTGGTAAAATTTTTCCTCTGTCAGAAACGAATTTTTTAAGAACGTTAACAGTTTTATAATCTATTTCGATAGAAGGATTTTTACAAAAAAGACAAACTTTTCTTTTTTTTCTTTTATCAAACATAATTTAATTCTCCTTTTTTAAAAATTAAGCTTCTTTTTCAATTTCATGTTTTTCTTTTTTAATAAAGATATATCTGAGCATACCTGGAAGTATGTTTAAAGTAACTGAAGCTGTTTTGATAGCTGTTGTGCTTTCTGTGTCAAGATAATAAAGGAAATAGTTTCCAGATACCTGTTTATTAATTTCATAAGCAAGTTTCTGAACTCCTCTGTTTTCTTCTTTTAAAACGCTGAAACCGTTTTTTTCAATTACTTCTTTGATTCTTGCGAGTGTAGCTGTTTTTGTTTCTTCGTCGAGATCTGTTCGAAGAATAAACATAAATTCATAATGTTTCATAAAACCTCCCTTTGGCTTTATAAGGGGATTTAAAACTCCCCAGGGTTAAATTTTGTCTTTAATTTAAAAGACTTTGATGTATTATAGAAAAAAAAATATAAAAAGTCAAAAAAATACCAGTGACCTATGGGGTCTGTGCAGTATAATTTTGCTGAAAGCAAAATTGGACGGCCTGACCCCTAATAATATTGCCATTGTAATAATATTTTTTTATAATGTTCTTTATGAAAAAAATTTTAATTCTATTATTTATTTCAATTTTCAATTTTTTATCATATTCAGGTTACCGGTTTGATAATGATAATGTTATTTTTTTTATTACTGATAAAAATTACAGCTCGGTAGCTGTGGCAGGAACTTTCAACAACTGGTCTGATAAAAATCATACTATGAAAAAAAAAGATAATATTTGGGAAGTTTCACTTAAGTTGAACCCGGGTAAATATCAGTATAAATTTGTAATTAATAATTCTGAATGGATTTTAGATCCTGATAATGCTTCTGTTATAAAAGACGGAAATTTTGAAAACTCTTTTATTGAAGTGGCAGTTTCTTCGAATAATCAGAGCGGTTCTAATCAAAATAACACAGTGTCTCCAATTGTTATTGAAAATAATCCAAATATAATAAAATTTAAATATGTGGATAAGGGAGCGAAATCTGTAAGTGTTGTCGGGGATTTTAATGGTTGGAATATAAATACTTTCAAGCTTGAGGATATAAATGGTGATGGTATATGGGAAGGTGAATTTTATATTGAAGATGGTCATTATATGTATATGTTTGTTGTAAATGGTAGTAAATGGTATTCAGATTCTGAAGCTAAAGAAATGAAAGACGATGGTTATGGTGGCAAAAATTCATTTATTACTGTAGGTCAGCGGTAAATTTCAAAGTTAAAGTTTTAATTCAAGTTTACCTTTTTTCCGATATTTCATTTGAATAATAAAGTATCTGGAGAAACAGGTGAAAAAACATTTATTAATTATTGCAGCATTAATACTATTTTTCAGTACATCCTACTCTTCTAATCCTTTTTCGGATGTACCGAGAGAGCACTGGGCTTATGATGCTGTCAGAGAGCTTATTTCTCAGGGCTATCTTGGAGGATACCCAGACGGAAGTTTCAAGGGTGAAACTACTGTATCCAGATATGAAATGGCAGTAACGATTGCAAAAATTCTGGATAAAGTTAGAGATGTACAAACTGCTGGCGGTTTTATAGATGCTCAGGAAGCTGCCACTATAAGAAAACTTTCTACAGAATTTCGTGATGAACTTGATTCTTTAGGAATAAGAGTGGGTAATCTTGAGGATAGAGTTAAAAAACTTGAAGAAAATCATACAAAACTTGAAAAAGATGCTGGTAAATTCAGAATTTACGGATCATATTTTCATGAATCGCTTTTTGATATAAAAGAAAGTGGTTTTAATTCAAATAATAGAAAGTTCAGAGAACCTTATCATTCTGTAACTCTTGAAATGCTTTCAAAACCAACAGAACAGTCTCAATTTTATATAAAATTTAAAAATGGAATGACAAATATTACTGAACCAATAAAATTTGAACCACCTGATAAAGTAACATATAACGATACAAACAGATTAGCAATTCAAAATTTGAATTACAATTTCAAAGCTCCGAGAGCCGATACCAGAGTATACTTCAGAGAAGGTGCAACTTCACTTGATGATCCTCTCAGGATTTTTTCAAACCCCTGGCATTCTCCGATGGGAAGAGATGGTGGTTCAGGTGTTGAAATGAAAGGTAATCTTAACATTGATACAAGCTATTATTTAACTGCTTTCAGAGCCCAGGAGACAAGCAGTTCAGCAACAGGAGATTATTATATTGGTTTAAGATCAAGATATAAAGTGCCAGCAGAAATATTCCCTGAAGCAGCAATTACTGTTGGTGGAACTTATGCACAGAGATTTTATCCTTATGATAAAGATAATCCTAAAACTGATTTTGATGGTTTTTCGGGTCTTGATGTTGAGTATATAAAATCAGGAGATTATAATTTTTCTTCTAATATTTATGTGATGAAAACAGAGACTAATGTCGGGAAAGCTTCAAAAGAGGATGTCGAGGGAACAAAAGGATTCAGAATGACCTCAAATTATAAAAAAGGACCTCTGTCATCAAATATGACTTTTTATAATTATGAGCAGGGATTTACAATTCCATTTATTGCTCCATACAGTTATGCATTTAGAAACTATGGTGGAGAGTTTTCTGGAAGACCTGAATGGTATTATCACTGGAACGATGTTTATAAGTATGGAGAAAGATATTTTGACATGACTAACAGTTATGATCTTGCTCTTGGAAATGGTCAGAATGTTCATGTTAAAACAAATTATCTAAAATTGTGGTGGGATAAAGAAGACGGAACAGATGCCTGGTATAATCATGAAGCAACAAGATTTTCACTTGATATTTATCCTACTTTTTCTGATAAATTCAAAGCTGAGCTTTTAAATAAAATATGGAAAGATCCAAAACCAGGGGAAAAAGGCTTTTATAAACATGAGCTTAAATTGTTTACCACACTTAACTCTGAAAATAATACAAAACTTGATGTCGGTGTTTGGTCTGAAAAAGATAATGATAAGAAAAATCTTGCAGGAGACACTTCAAGAAAAACAGGTATATGGGGTGCTGTAAGTGTAAATGCTACAGATACAATCTTTACAAAAGTAGGTTTTGATTATGGAAAAGGTCCAATTGGCTGGGATAATGTAAACAGTCCTTCAGGTGATAAAGAAAACAGATGGTGGACACAGTATCTTGAAACTACTGTTGACCTTGCTGAAAATCTTGCTGTTGAAAACTCATTTTATGTAAAACATTCAGGTGAATACGGACAAAAACTTAACCGAACACGTTTTATTAAAAGTGTTGTTTCTGTTTCTTTTACCCAGAGACTTAAAGGAAGATTTGGTTACTGGTGGAAAGACTTCAGCGACGGAACTCAGAGACAGCATACCCATGCTGATTTAAACTATTCGGGGGCTGATGGCACTAGACTCAGATTGGAATATTCTCCATTGTATGATGATGGGTATAAAGGTTTTGATTTGGAAAATATTAATGATGTTAATGTTGAAACATACAAAAGATTCAGATTTACTGTTTCGTCAAAATTTTAGAGGAGTGATATGAAAAAGATTTTTAAAATTACATTTTTATTTCTGGTTACTCTAATGATTGCAGGCTGTGGTATGAATCCTGTTCAAAAATCTGTTTCTGAGGCAGTAAACAGAGAAATATTATTTCATCATGATGATACTAAAGGTGATGGTTATGGACCTGGGTTCTATACTTATCCGCAGCTCTCAGAGTATAAAAGGAATGCTTATGATTTAAGAAGTTTTACAGTTGAAGATGCTGGAGATTTTATTTATCTTAAATTCAGATTTTTTGAAGAGATTGCAAAAAATACATCCTATTTTGGAAGATTCGGTCAAATTATTATCGATGTCTACATTGACCGGGATCAGCAGCCTTATTCAGGTGAAATTCATACTCTTCCTGGAAGAGATGTTGTTTTTAATCAAAATCAGGCATGGGAGACAATGGTTCTTGTTAATCCACTTGAATCAGAAGGGGTGAGATATTTTCTTGATAATGATTATGAAGATGTAAGAACCAAACTTCTTTATAAATCAGGGAAAATTGTTGTTCCTGATTTTTATATTACAGGATTTGACACAATAACTGCAAAAATTCCTAAAAAAGATATTGGTGAGCCAAAATCGTGGTGGGGATATCAGGTTTTAGTAATGGGATTTAATGAAAATAACAGAGGCAAAGATAATCTTTTCTTGATGGAAGCAAGAGCAACTACAGGCATTTATAATTTTGGAGGAGGTTCTGCATATTTTGGAAATCCTAATGTATTGGATATTCTTGACAATGGAGATAATATTAATCAGAAAGAAATTCTTTCCGATTTCAGTTTGAATCCTGAGCGTTCTATGGCAAAATTTCCTGAAACACCAATGATTTATGGGAAAAAAATTGAAGGTGTGGAAAAGATTGATATTTCGATAAATAAATCTGCTCAGCAGTTTCTTAAAAATAGAGAAAATGTCGAAAATAAAAATAAGCAGGAAAATTTAAACAGTGATTGTAAGAATAATATGGCTTTAATACTCGAAGCTGCTTATCTTTACAGAAAAGAAAAACCAGATGACAGGAATTTTACTTTTTTTGACTTGTTATTGTCGGGACTAGTTTCTGATAATATCAGATGTAAAGATGGTGGTTATTATAGATTAAAACACCTTGAAAAAGGAAAAATTAGAATCGAGTGTATAGACCTGGAAGGAAATATTCTGCATGGTTTTGCAGAATAAGGAGGAGAGAATGAGAAAAATACTAATTTTTTTACTGGTAATTATGTTGTCTGGGTTTGTTTCTCAGGCGGTAGTCGGGGTAAGAAACCTTGGATATGGAGATTATGGGACAAGAGCTATTGGAATGGGTGAAGCTTATACTGCGGTATCAGATGATTCTGGCGGTATTTTTTTCAATCCGGCAGGTCTTGCAAAAATTCAGCCAGGAGTAAGAGAAGGTTCTTTCATGTTGAAAGCAAATTTGAGAAATGAACTTTCATATGATGGTGCAGCTTTTACAGCTCAGTCGCTTCAAAATGAAAAAAATGTCAGATTTACAATTTCAGAATACCTTGAAAGAAGATTAAAACCCCCTGTTAACCAGTCCACTGTGGCTTATAATTTTGGAATAGGCATGCTTTTTTCTTCTGACAGAAACAGATTTGAAAAAAATGATTTCAGAATTGCAGTTGCGAGAAAAATGCATCTTTTTGGTCAGCCTGACGCAGCTGTTCTTACAGGGGTAAAACTTGGGTTTACAAGTTATTCTAACTATCTTGATTCTGAGGGTAAATTGAAGAATTTTAATGAGACTACATTAGGTTTTGGAACAATTTATCAGTTTTCAGAATTTCTTGATATTGGGCTTTCGATTGATAATCTTTTTGCTGATTCGCCTTATAAACTGCCAACAGTTTTTACACTTGGTGTTGCTCTGCACATTGATGAAACTACTTTGCTTGCTCTTGATGGGTATAATTTGGTTGCAAATAAGAAAGTGGAAGGTGCAGAAGGTGATGAAGCCGAATTTAGAATAGGTCTTGAGAAAAGATTTGTTGAAAATAACCTGACTTTCAGATTTGGTTCAAAAAATGGTAATTTTAATATGGGATTTTCAATGAGTGTTACACCAAATTTCCGCATGGATTATGCTTATATGGGTGATTATGACAGTGATGTCGATCAGCATTTTATCGGTGGAAGTATGCTGTTTTAACATAAAATGAGTTTGCCGGTGTAGCTCAGTTGGAAGAGCAGCTGATTCGTAACCAGCAGGTCACCAGTTCGATTCTGGTCATCGGCTCCAGAAAAAAAGGTGAATAATGTTCAAACTATATAACGTAATTGAAGAAATAGTAGTTGAAAAAATCAGAGAACTTGCTGAATCTGATAATGAATTCAACTGGAATGAAAAAAACATTTTAGACAGTGCAGCTATTGCCTTAAATCAGCTTCCTGTTAAATATATTGTTACAAGAAAAGGTGAAGCTTATGTTAAACTTGAGTTTTTAAAAATTCAGTACAAAGTTGATATTATAACTGAAATAATTCAGGCAATGGAAAAAGTTAAGAAAAATCCGTAAATAAAAATTTACCTGTTGATAAATGTGATTAAAAAAGTGAGGACTGATTTTATGAAAAAAATACTTGTTCTGATAATTACCTGTTTTGTTATAAACAGCATAAGTGCAAAAGAAGTTAAAATATTTGAGGTAAATTCTCAGGATACTGAGAAAATGGAAAGTATTTTCAGTTCATTTTTAGATGAAAATTCATTTATCAAATCAGATACTCAGACAGGTAAAATAATTGTTGAAGCAGAGCTGGAAATATTAGATAAAATTGACTATATATATCAGAATTTTGTTACAGAAAATAAACCGAGACAGATTATGATTGAAGCAAGAATAGTTGAAGTGGGAATGAATAAAGATACAAGTTTTGGTTTTGAATGGGAATTGAATAAATCTTTTTCAATTCTCTCATCAAATACTGATTATGCAATTAAATCAGATGTAAATCTCCCACCTGTGCAATATTTAACCGGGGGAACTTTCAGGCTTTCAACAATAACAAGTACTGATTTTGATTCTGTACTAAATCTCATGTATTCACAGGATAATATTAATATTGTCTCTAATCCGAGGCTTTTTGTTCTTGATGGTAGAGAAGCAGATATACTTATAGGTCAGAAAATTCCATATAAAAATTCAATAATGCAGAATGGAACAGTAACAACTGATACAATTTTCAAAGAAGTAGGAATTAAGTTGAGTGTTAAACCGGAAATTATATTTGGAACAGATAACTTAATCAGAATGCTTATTAAACCTGAAATTAGTAATTTTGTAGGGTGGTCTCCTGATAATGCACCAATTATTGATACAATTTCAGCTGATACAGAAGTTATTGTGAAAAATGACAGTGTGGTTGCTATTGGAGGTTTAATCAAGGCGGACACTGTTGAAAGTTTCATGAAAGTTCCAGTTCTTGGAGATCTTCCGTTTTTAGGAAAGGCTTTTAAAAGAAGACAGACTGAAAGAAAAAGAAAAGAAATAGTAATTTTTCTAATCCCAAAAATTCAGGGTGATTTCATGCCAGTTAAAAATAAAATTTCTTCAACTTCCAAACCGGCTTCTAAAAACCAATCTGGCGGTATATGGCAGGATGTCAGTCATGATACTACAGAAGTCAATTTTTTTTGAAATTTAAAAAAAAATATTGTATTATTATCCGAAACAGCTTTTTTTAATTGCTGTTTTTTTGTTATTTAAAAATTATTATTATATGGAGTATTTTAATGCAGTGTAAAAAATGCAGAAAAGAAACAGAAACAAATGATCTTGGATTATGCAGTTCATGTCTGAAACAGAGTTACGATATATTAAAAAAAGAAATTGCTGTTGAAACCGACACTGCGATTGTCAACAATGAAATTGAAGAAATTATAATTGGCGGCATACTTAATGATAATTTTATTTTAAATAAATGTTTTCAGCATGGAATTAATACAAGTATTTTTTCAAATCCAGATAATGCAAATATTTTCAGTCTTATTGAAGAATTATATGCAGAAAAACCTGATAATATTGATGTAAATTTTCTGAAACAGAAATTACAGGCTACTGGTAAAACCCGCTCAGTTGAAATATTAAATAAAGTGGCTGCACTCAAAAATGTTAAATTTTCTCAGATTAAACTTTATATAGATATATTGAAAGAAAAAAAAGCCTATGAACACATAAAAAATATTGGTCTTGACATGATAAATTATGTTGAAGATCAGGATGCAAGAAAGAAAAAGCATATGGTTGACTATATTGCTGATATTACAAAAAATCTTGGTGAGTTGCAGAAACAGCAGATTGAAAAGGGTATTTCTACAATAAAAGATGAGCTTTTAACCATTGCTTCTGAAATTTCAAAAAGAAATAAAGAAGGAGAACTTCTAACAATAGGTTATGATATCAGACCTTTTAACGACCTTAATGCCAGTCTTTCTGGATTGAGAAAGGGTTTTCTTTATGGAATAGGTGGTGCTCCACGAAGAGGAAAGACCACTTTTACACTTGAAATTGCAACAAATCTTGCAACACGAAATAATATTCCAGTTTTATTTATTTCATGGGAACAAACAAGAAAAAATCTTATTTACAGACTTCTTGCTAAAGAGACACAAATTAATCCAGATACGCTTCAGCGAAAACAGCTTTCAAAAAATACAGACCTTGAAATGAAACTTGCAAAAGGCTGGAGAAAAATGGAAAATTTTATGGATAGATTATATGTTATCGAGGGATCAAAAAAAGATACTCTTGAAAGAGTAAAATCTTATGCCTACAACGCTATGCAGGAATTTAACACAGATGAAGTTGTTATTTTCTTTGATTATCTTCAAAAAATGCCACTTTCTGGTCAATATCTTGATGAAAAATTCAAAGTTGAAGAAGTGTCAACACAATTAAAACTTCTAAGCCTTGAATTAAACTGTCCGATTATTGTTATTTCTTCACTCAGTAAAGAAGGTTGTAACATAGATATGGAAAATTCTAAAGACCGTCCGGGAATATATCACTGCAAAGGTTCGGGAGATATTGAATATGACCTTGATGCTGCAATGATAATGGCTAAAGACTGGGAAGATACCAGAGAACTTACCGAGCAGATGAAAACAGTTGCTTTTGACATGGGTAAAAGTATTGATTTTCTTCCTAAAGTTGATATTATCAATATTTATCTTGATAAAAACAGAGATGCTCCTGAAGGAATTTCTTCTGTAATTCAGTATCTCTTTATTATTGAAGCTAACAAATTTGTTGAGCTGGGTTATAAAATTGAGAGTGATAATTTCAGATTTAAAAAAATTCAAGGAATATTAAAAAATTTGGTTGAGGAAGGATATATCTCTTTTAGAGATGGTGTAGCTAATGCAGGAAAAGAAAATCCAAAAGTTTTTATATAAAACTGTTTTATTTTTAATAGTGACAACTTGTTTTTTTACACTTTCTGGATGTTTCGGGGGGGCTTCTCCCGGGCTTAAAGTTTTAAAAATTACAGGTGAACAGTATTTTAATGATGCGAAAAGATATCTCAGAGAATCACAATTCATTTTTGATAATTCAAAAATAAATTCAGTTCATAATAATATAGATAAAAATCAGCCATCAGAGGGAGCTTCATTAAGAGGTGAAACTGATAAAATGCTTATATATCTGAAAATACTCAGAGAATATTCATCTATAAAAAGAAACTCAAGAAAACCAGATATAAAAAATCTAAATATTATAGATAGAGAATTACATAAAAAGGTTGGGGCAGATTATAATTTTTTAAAAGTTTTTTATCTTTATGTTAAAAGTTTTTCAAATATAGAAAAAAATTCAGCTGATGTAATTAATGTTTTTTCTTTAAAATCATATTTTAATGGACTTACTGAATATGAATTTCCGTATTTTTTTGGTGGAGAAAAAATCGATGTTAACATGATAAATTATTTCTGTGATATGACAATTTTACAGCACGGATATTTTGCAGATGTAAATATTTTCGAAAATAATGATGAAAGTATAAAAGCTGAAAATCTTATCTTTTCAGAACTTTTAAGAAAAGGTGAAGCATATTACCGAGCAGGACTTTATGATGAAAGTGAAAAATATTTAAAATATTTTAGATTGCCTACTTTTTCTGAATTCGGATTAAAAGATTATGCTCTTGTTCTTTTAAGTGACGCCTATAAAAAACTTGAAAGGCGAGGAGATTCCGAGAGTGCAAATTTAAAAAATGAAATGAATCTAAGGTTTATTCCTGAAAATCATTTTTATTTTATGACAGATGAGCAGAAAAAATTATTTTCAATAATATTAAAAAAACTTGATGATAGAGAAACTGTTGAGGATATGCTTGATTTGATATCCACGCCAAACAAATATTTATTAAATGATTTTTCAGATGTTGAAAAAAAACAGCTTATCAGTTTTTATAATGCTGAATATGGCAAAGATATTGAGTTTAATGGAAAAAAAACTCTTCTATATGATTTTTTAGAAGCAAACAGTTATTTAAAAACTAATAAAGTTTTGTTATATTTTTACAATAATTATATTGAACTGTTATTTGATGGAAAATTAACAGGTTTTTTCCTTAAATCAGGTGATAGTGTGTTGAAACCGCTTGCCGATAACAAGTTTGAGTTCAGAATGAATGATTTTAAAGCGAAAACAGTTTATTTTACAATAGAATATTCTCCTGAGGATGGGGGATTAAAAGAAGAAAAAATTATATTAACTTTCGAGGAATAAATGCCAAAACTTTTTATTAAAGATGTAAATGAAAATGAATATGAATATAAGCTTGATGCTGAAAAAAAATCGGTTGTTGTAAGTATTGGAAGAGTTGCAACAAATGATATAATATTTGATGATGTAAAAGTATCGAGAAATCATGCCAGAATAAGCGGTGACAACAAAGGTTCATTTGTTATTGAGGATCTTGAAAGCTCAAATGGTATTTTTATTAATGGCAGACGAGTTAACATGAAACTTTTAGAACCTGATGATGAAATTAGAATAGGTGATAATTTTATAAAATTTAAAAACGAAAGTGAACTCAACAAAGTTATCGGAGAGATACAATCCCTGAGAGATAACATTGGCAAAATAACAGATGTTGATGGTAAAGAATTGAATATTTCGTCAAAGCTGAATTCAGTTCTGTCTAATATGATGAAATTTGCAGATTTTGTGGTAAAAAAAGAACCTTCTCATAAAGATATATCTCTACAGCTTAAAAAATATGCTAAATATATTTTTGATATAAAAAAGCAGTATATGACTATAGAGAAAGAATATTCTTCACTCTTTTTTCTTAATAAAATTTCAAAAGCTATTGGAAATATAGTTGAAACAAGAGACTTTTTTACTTATTCTCTTGATATAATACTGGCACTTCTCGGTGCTCAGCGTGGCTTTATAATGTTTTATGATAAGGAAAAAGACAGATTTGAAGTGAAAATAGCAAGAAAAATGGATGAAGAAATCAAAAACGTCGAAAGTTTTTCGCATAATATTGTAAAACATGTTTTTGATACAGGAGAAATTTATCTTTCTAATTCACCGGAAAATGACCCAAATATAAATGCTGGAAAAAGTGTGGTCAATTACAATATAAAAGCCGTTATGTCAGCTCCACTTAAATACAAAGGTGAAAATATAGGAGTGATTTATATTGATAAGCAGCTTGAAACAAGCAATTTCAGTGAAGCTGACAAGAGATTTTTTGAAACTTACTCAAATTATTGTGCGTTGACATACGAAAGAGTAAAACTGTTTTCTGAACTTGAAGATTCTTATCTTGCTTCAATAAAAGTTCTTGCAAACGTACTTGATGCCAAAGATCCATATACTCATGGTCATTCTGAAAGAGTGATGGAGTATTCGGTTGCAATTGCATACAAAATGTTTTTAAGTGAGAAAGATATAAAAAATATTAAATTTGGTGCTCTGCTGCATGATATTGGGAAAGTAGGAGTTGATCTTACAATTTTAAATAAACCCGGCAGACTGACAGACGAGGAATATGAAATAATAAAAAGCCACCCTTTTCAGGGATTTGAAATTATCAAACCTGTTAAATTTCTTGAAGATAAATTTGCAGCCATAAAATATCATCATGAAAGATGGGACGGCAAAGGTTATCCTGACGGTCTTAAAGGGGAAGAAATTCCTCTTGAGGCTAGAATTGTAGCTGTAGCTGATACTTTTGATGCAATGACTTCAACCCGGTCGTACAGAAAAGCATTGGAAAAAGATATTGCTATTGCTGAAATTGAAAAAAACTCGGGAACCCAGTTTGATCCACGTATTGTGGAAGCGTTTATGAAAGTTGTTAACAAAGAAAATGTAACTCAGGTCTGGAATCGAGGACAGGAAATTCAAAAACAGCTTGAGGAGAATGTTTCTTGTTAGGAATAGACATTGTTGAAATCTCAAGGATTGAAAAGCTTATTTCAAAAGAAGGCGATAGATTTTTAAATAGAATTTTAAGTGCTCAGGAAATTGAAATAGCACTCAGAAGAAAAAAAATTGCTGAGTTTGCATCAGGAAGATTTGCTGTAAAAGAAGCTTATGTAAAAGCAACTGGGGATAAAAAAACCCCTTTTAATGAAATATGTATTTTAAATGAAGAAAATGGCAAACCCTATATAAAGGGAAGACATGATATTGAAATATCTATAAGTCATGAAAAAAAATTCGCTGTCGGAGTTGTGCTGGTAAAATTAAATTAAACAGGATTTTATATGAATATTGATAAATGTGTGTTTAAAGCAAGCGACGTAAGAGAAAGTGATTTTTTTTTGATTAATAATGTTGGAATACCATCCACAGTTCTGATGGAGAATGCTTCAGTTAAATGCTCTCTTCTTATCTCAGAAAAGGTCAAACCGGAAAGTGTATTGATAATGACAGGTAATGGGAATAATGGTGGAGATGGTTATGCTGTGGCAAGAAATTTATATTTATCTGATATAAATGTTGTTATAGCAAGTCTTTCGGAACCTGTATCTGAAGCATGTAAAATTAACAGGAAAATCTGTGAAAATCTTGGAATTTCAATTATTACCCCGGAAAATTTTTCTGCAATTTCAAGAGTTAAATTTGATACATTTGTTGATGCAGGTTTTGGTTCGGGCTTTAATGGAGAGCTTCCAGAGCATGTTCTTAAAATTAACAAATTTGTTTCTGGAAGAAAAGTAATAAAAGTTGCAATTGATAATGTTTCAGGTCTTAATCTTGAGAGTGGTGCAGTTTCTGAAGGCACACTTCCTGCTGATATTACAATCGCAGTTGGAGCATATAAAAAAGGATATTTTACAAATGCCGGTCTAAGATATTCAGGTAAAATTTATCTTGTTGATATTGGATTGATTTTTGAAGAGGATGCTGAATACTGGAGGATTTTCGAAAAAACAGATTTTATGCTGCCTGACCGGAAACATTTTTTTCACAAAGGAGCTGCTGGAAAAGTTGCGGTAATGGGAGGCAGCAGAAAATATACAGGCGCGCCATTATTAAGCTCATCTGCTGCCTTCAACGCAGGAGCTGGATATGTTTATTGCCTTTTGCCGGGTGATTTAAAAAATTGTAATTTTTACAGACCTGGTGAGATAATTTTTGAATATACTGAGAAAAAAGATATAAAAAAAACTATTGATTTTTTAAATGAAAAAGTGGATACATTACTTGCCGGACCAGGTACCGATTTTGAGTATGACAGAAAATACTGGCTGGAACTATTTAAGGGATTAAAAAATAAAAATATTATAATAGATGCTGATTTATTTAAAATTCTATCCCCTGCTGATTTAAAAATAAAAGGTAATAATTTTATATTGACTCCACATATTGTTGAATTTGCTGAATTTATTAAAAAAGATTATAAAAAAATGGATATTATTAAAGAATTTGAAGCTTTTGCAAAAAAATATCCAGATTTATTTTTAATTTTAAAAAAACCTGGAACATTAATAAGTTATAAAGGGCAGAAATTTGTGATACCGAGAATAGCGGACTCTCTTGCTCATGCTGGAACCGGTGACGTTCTTGCAGGTATAATTGCAGGTTTTTGTGCACAATCCCAGGCTTTGAATGCTGAAGTTGTTTTATCAGCAGTTTTTGCTCATGTTTACACAGCGTTAAGATTATCTGAAAAAAAATTCACAGGCTCAATTACTCCTACCGATATAATTTTAAATATGGGGGAATATGTTTATGAATTACGATAACTTAATTAAAAAACTTTCAGCGGGAACATGGGAAGAAAAGATAAAAAGTGCTGGTGCTCTGCTTGTGGCTGATAAAAAAGTTGATGAAAAACTGCTTATGGCACTTACAGATGAAAATGATGATATAAGATACTGGGCATTAAAAATTCTTGGTGAAAAATATCCTCAAAAATACAATTTTTATGCTGAATCAATGCTTGAAGATACTGCCTGGTTTGTAAGGTGTCAGGCTGTTTCAATTTTGATGGATTCGGACTATGAAAAATATATAAAAAAAATAAAAAAAATGCTTAAAACTGAAACTGAAGAGGAAGCACTGGATTTTATAAAAGAGAAGATTAAGAGTTAAACGAGTTGAGGGTTAGTAAGTTGAGAGTTACAAGAGTTGGGGGTTAAGTGAGTAGCGGTACATTTCTAATTATATTTCTAAATATGTTATAATTTCGACTATGAATTGTCCAAGGTGTGGGAATGTCTTTGAGGGGGAGGTTATTCTATGCCCATCCTGCAAAGATTATTTTCAAGTATTAAATAAAGCTGAATTCAAAAAAAGGATTATTGCAGGTTTTATAGACTCTGCAATAGTTTTTCTATTATTTTATTTACATTTTCTAACTGCAGTTTTTGCGCCTTTTTATATATTATTTAGAGATATTGCAACAAGAAATGGAAGTGTGGGAAAATTTGTCACTGCATTAAGCATTGTAGATTTGAATAAAAGAGTGAGAGCGGATTTCAGACAGAGAGTGGGAAGGAATTTTTTTCTTGCAGTTGGTTCAATGGCTATTGTGCTTACTGCAATGTTTGAATTTATTCCTGTTGCAGGGTTACTGTTTAAATTTTTAAGATATGGTTCTTTTGGGTTTTTCATGTGTTTTATTGCACTTGAAATTGTATATATATTTAATGATGAAAAAGGTCAGAGACTTACAGAAAAACTATCGAACACAATGATTGTTTAAAAAAATATAATAATTACGGAGAGGGATATGGATCAGAGTAAAATCAGTTTTGATAATATTGTTAAAAATCTTGACAGTAATTCACTTGATGAAAGATTACAGGCTTTAGACAGCTTATATCTTTTTGATACACCAGAGGCCTGCGAGCATTTTATAAGAATGTTACGTGATTCAAGCAGCGAAGTTCAGATTAAATCTGCTGAAGCTCTAATTAAATATAAAGACAGAAGAAGTATCCCTCAGCTTATTGAAACTTTAAATGATAAAAATAAAGAAGTAAAAAAAAGAGTAATTTATGTTTTAGGAGAATTAAGAGACAAAACTACAGTTGAACCGCTTCTTGAACTGCTTTCCGATCCTCGTGGAGAAATAAGAAGAGAAGTTATTTCAGCTCTTGGTAAACTCGGTGATGAAAGAGCTGTTGAACCTCTTATAAACATACTTTCCGATGATAATAAATATGTTAGACTTAAAGCAATTGAAATTTTGGGAATATTGGGTGATGAAAGAGCGATTGAACCAATAATTCATAAGCTTGAAGATGCTTCATCTGATGTTAAAATCGAAGCTGTTGTTGCTTTGAAAAAATTAGGAGATACAAGAAGTCTGGATAAAATTCTGAGTCTTTTTTCCGACCCTAATCCGGGAGTTAGAAAAGAAGCTTTAAATACAGCAAGAGTTATTGGTGATGACAGAACAATAGAAAGCTATCTTAAAATGCTCGGTGATGATGTAGTTGAAGTCAGAATGGCTGCTGTTCAAGCGTTAAGTGAAATTAATGATCAGAGAAGTATTGAAGGTCTTGTTAAACTTCTTGAAGATACCAACTGGAAAGTAAGATTTGAAGTTGTAAATGCTCTCAAAAAAACAGGAGTGTACGACGTAATTGAAAAAATTTCAGATAATTGTATAAAAGACCCTAATCCTGAAGTAAGAAAAGCTTTTCTGTCATTTCTGATTTTATCAAGTGATGAAAAATATGTTGAAAAAGCTGGATTTTTGGTAAAAGATGAAAATAAAGAAGTAAGACAGCTGGTTGTGGATTTCTTTAATGCTGTTGGTTCAGAAAAAGTTATTTCCTATCTTGTTGAATTTTTAAGAGATTCTAATCCTGATGTAAGAGTTTCAGCTATCCGGGCTCTTGGTAAAATTTCTTCTGAAAAAAGTGCAGATTCTCTGCTGGAACTTATTAACGACGAATTTGAATCCTATATTAAAAAAGAAGTGATTGAAGCAATAGATGGAATAGGCAATGTCAATTATGTTGAAAAACTGAAAAAATTGCTTAAAGATGAAGACCCAACTGTTAGAGAAAGTGTTGCAAAAATTTTAAGAAAAAATAATCTTCTTAATTATGAACATTTTATGGAAGCTGCAAGAGCTTACTATAAAGAAACTAAATACAGAGAAGCGCTTGAATGTATAAATAAAATTGAAGACATTGGAAGTTATGATAATGAGTTAAACAGAATGAAAGCTTATTCGCTGTTCATGCTTGGAAAACTTGATGATTCATACAATGCATATAAACAGGTTTTAAATGGAAATTACAGTGCTGAAGTACTTAAAGAAATCTCAGAACTTGAGGAAAAAAGAAATAATATTTCAAGTGCTGTTTCAATGCTTGAGCAGTATGTAAATAAAAACGTCAATGATTTTGCTTCGATATTAAAGCTTGCAAAACTTTATGAAAAAAATCACGATGCTGTCAAAGCATCATGGTATTATAAAAAAGTTGAAGAAAAGGAAACAGACAATATTTACGCTGCACTGTTTTTTTTCAGAGAAAATATTGATACAAAACCTGAAAAGGCAATGAGTTATTTTAACATAATATGGGATAAAAATTATGTTGATGAAAAAATATATATAAAAGCAGCTGAATATTTTGAAGAAAGAAATGAAACCCACAGGCTTGTTGATTTATGTAAAAAGCTTGAAGAAAATAATATTTCTTCTCCGCTGATTAACTATTTTAACTCAATTTTTTATTTATCCAACAATCTGACTGGTGAGTTTGAATATTATTTTTCAAAAATTGAAATTGATAAATTGGTTGCTGTAAATCCTGATTATGTTTTAAAACTCGCTTCAGCAATGCTTGAAAATTCATTTTTTGAAAAAGTTACTGAAATCTGCAATCATGTGGCTGGAATTGTTGAGTATCAATCCTATGTTAATATTCTTGAAAAACTCTATAAATTCATTGATTTTTCTGAATGGCTTGAGTTGTATAAAAAAGGAAGAGAACATTATCAGAATGTTGATTACTGGGGTGAATTTATTCTCAGAACTTTCCTTGATAGAAATGATTACACTCTATTTGAGAAATATTTTGAAGAAGCAATTGATAAATTTGGTAATAATAATGCACTTAAATCTATAAAAGCTGATTCTGAGTTCAGAAAATCAAATTATCTTAATGCTTCTATTTTATACAGAGAAATTTATTCTCACCTGAATATTTCTCAGCTTGAAAGATTTGCTGTATCTCTGTTTAAAATCAGTAACTATGATGAAGCAAAAAAAGAGTATGAAATACTAGTTGAAAAAACAGGTAAAAATGAGTATGAAATAAGACTGGCAGACCTTTATATTGAAACAGGTGACATGGAAAAAGCCACAGTTATAGCAGAAAAACTTCTTTCAGATGCTCCTGATTCATACGAGCCTTATGTTGTGCTGGGTAAAATCTATTATTACAGAAAAAATATATCTGAAGCACTCACCGCTTTTAAAAGAAGTATTGATATTGAAAAGAAAAATCCTGATGCTCTTCTTGGACTTGCTTCAATATATATTGACAGAAAAATTTTTGAAGAAGCATATCTTCTTTTAAATGAAGTCAGAGAAGAATTTCCTGAAAATCGAGATTATCACAGAATAACAGTAAAGTATTACGAAAAACAGAATAAATGGAATGAAGCACTTAATGCAATTAATAATATAATTGAAATTTATCCAGAAGATACATACTGGATGTACAGACTTGCAAGAGCATATTTCAAACTTTCAAGAAAAAATGAAGGAATGAATATATTAAATAATATTGATATTTCAATACTGGGAAAAGAAGAGCAGTTTGAAACCGCTGTTATACTTGAAGAAAATGGCGAAATTTCAAAAGCAGAAAAATTGTTTCTTAACATTCTTGAAAAATATGGAGAAAAAGCAGAGTATTTGTATAGATACTGTCTTTTAAATTCAGAATATGCAATTTCAAAACTGCCTGGTGTGCTTTCAGTAAAAAAATATCCTGAATATCATGAAAAATTAAATTTTGCCTATATTAAGGCGTTGATAAACTATGAAAGATTTGATGAAGCTGCTATCAGACTGGCAGATTTATGTGAAAAATATCCTGACAATGCTCAGTTTGTTTTTGAAACAGCTATGCTTTATTTTAAAAAAGGAGATTTAAATAAATCTTCATCTTTTTTTGAAAAAAGTATTATGCTTTCAGATAAAAGTTCTCAGGCTTATTATTATCTGGCAAAAATACATGAGAAAAATAACGAGTTTGAAAAAGCGTTATCCTGTGCTGTTAAATCAATGAAAGAAAAAGATTTCAGACCTTCAAAGCATTTTTACAACGATATAGCAGCATATTATGAAAAAATAGGAAGATATGAAAATTCTCTTGAATATGTTGAAAATGCTTTAAAAATCGACAGTGAAGATGTTGAAATGAAATATTTCAAGGCAAATCTTTTTTATAAACTTGGAAAATACATGGAATGTTCACAGATTATGGAGTATCTTACCTATCAAAATAAAAACAGCGTGGAATATTTTGAGCTTGCAGGTAATTGCGAAAAAGAAATGGAAAATTATAACAGAGCAATTTCTTTTTTCAGAAGATGTCTTGAACTTTCAGAAGATACACTCTATAAAAAAGAGCTTGCAATTTTGCTTCAGAAAACAGGAAGAGTTAAGGAAGCTTCAGCTTTGTTTGAAGAGCTCAAAACAAATAATGATTACACTCAGGATGATGAGTTTCTATATCATCAGGCGCTTTCTGAATATCTTAAATCTAATTTTAATGAATCACTTCAATATCTTAATAAATTAATTTCTTCAGGTAAGCGTGATTTTAATGTAATTTTGCTTGCTGCAAGAATTTACATGAAAAAAGAACTTTTTGACAAAGCAATTTCATATTATGAAATGATTGAAGAAGAAATTTCTACAGATGCAGAACTCGTTCTTGAATATTCTCTTGCTTATGAAAATGTTGAAAATATTGATAAAGCTATTTTTGTCGCTGAAAAAGGCGCTGTTCTGGATGATGACAGAATTTATCTTAAACTGGCTAACCTTTATTTTATCAGAGAAATGTATGGAGAAGCACTTGAAAACATTAAAAACGTTCTCAAAATAATACCTGATTCAAAAGAAGCTTTAAATCTTAAAGGGCTTATATATGAAAAAAAGGAAATGTATGAAAATTCTATTAAA
>JBAZDD010000011.1:0-21988 GCA_041654635.1 Candidatus Muiribacteriota bacterium | reverse complement strand
TTTTTTCCAGATATTTGATAATTTTCCTATAGTGGTTGTTTTTCCCACACCATTTATTCCAACTATAAGAACAACTTTCGGATAATTATTTTTTACTTTTTTATCTTCTGATTTTAACAGTGAAACAAATTCTTTTTTTAACATTGCTATTAGTTCATCTGAATTTTTAATCTCGCCCATCACAGATTTTCTATCTATTTTTTCTATGAACTCTATTGTAAGTTCTGTTCCAAGATCACTTTTTATAAATAACTCTTCAAGTTCTTCAAGAGCTTCTGAATCAATTTTTCCAAAATTCAATACTTTTCTGATATTGTAGGTAAAGTTTTCTCTTGTTTTGGATAAACCGCTTTTTAATCTTTCGAACCAGCTTTGTTTTACATTTGTCACTGTTATATGTTCTTCAGGTATTTTTTCTTCAATTTCATCAGTAGTTACACTTTCAGATATTTCTTCATTTTTTTCTTTATGTTCTGACTCATTAATCTCTAAAAGTTCTTCTTTTTTTTCCTGAACTGCTTCTTTTTTTTTGAAAATATTCCACAACTTTGCCATTTATCCTCCATTATTGTAATTCTTTTCAATTTCTTCAGCCAGATTATAATAATACCTTTCTTTTTCATCATAGTCCATTTTTTTATATATTTCTGCAATAGTATATAAAAGTGAAAATCGAGCTGGATTTCTTTTCCATGCATCCTCAAAATAAATTAGAGCCTGATTATAATTTCCGGTTTTTAAGGCAATTTTTCCTAATGTTTCTCTTATCGCAGGTTCAGCAGAATAAGTTAAAGCCCAGGCGTAATAATCAAAAGCTTTATCTGTCTCTTGCTGATTAAAATATATGTTGGCAGCTTCATAAAAACTTCTTCCATTTTTAAATAGTGAAATTGATTTTTCAAACATTTTTATTTTAGTAATTTCATCAGCATGCTTTATTCCTGCCGTAAGATAATAATCCGAAATTGTTTTCCTCGCCATAAAAAAGAAACCAGAAATATTTAATATAAGAAGAATAAAAAGTAAAATCATCGAAGAATTATAATTTGATAAATGACTGTGTTTTTTTTCAATTTTAAAATATAAACTAAAAAGTATTAATGTTATAAAGGAACAACTTACTATTCTGAGAGGAAATTCAAAGAAAGCAAAAAAAATGAATCCTGTTAAAAAATAAAATCCGAATTTCCACTTTGTACGTTTCCTAATAGGCTTAAATAAATAAAGTGTTATTAAAAGTAAAACTATTCCGCCTTCAGACAGATTCTGTAAAAAATCATTATGTGACTGCATCGCATTAACATTTTCAGGCAGAAAAACAGCTTTTTCAGGAGAAAAAATATTTTCATGATAATAAAACCATGCATTTTTAAAATTTCCGGCACCAATTCCAAAAAATGGATTCTTTAAAAACTGCATGCTTGAATTTTTCCATATATATATTCTCTGAAAAACAGATTCATTTATTATATTTTTTCTGAAACCATTAAAAAACCCACCCATAAGTATAATAAAAAGTAAAAAAACAAAAACTTTTTTTGATTTTTTTATTTTAAAAATTGAACTGATAAAAACAAATAAAAGTGCAAGTATAATACTTCTTGTTCCAAGTAATCCTATAAGCATTACCGAATAAAAAATATCTAATAGTAAAATTTTTTTGTTAATAATTTCTTTTTTACTTTTTTTTAAAATAAAAAACAGTTCTGCTGAAATTATTATTGAAAGATATATAAAATATGAAACAAAATTAACTCCACCAAGCGTTGAAGTTATTCCTGAACGTCCCATTTTTTCAAAAACAATAAAAAAACCTGAATACTGAAAAAAAACAGATATCTTAAGTAAGAATAAAAACCAGAATAATATTATCAATAATTTTTCATCATTAGATTTATTGTAGTAGGAGAAAAAAATATAAAAAGTAATAAAAAAACCGACTTGAAAAAAAAATTCTGTAAAATCATTAAAATTAAAATAATCTGCTGATACATTTAAAAAAAGATTAAAAACCGCAAAAAGTGAAAATAGAATAAAAACATGTATTAAATGGCTGTCCAAATGGTTTTTTTTTGTTTTTATAAGAAAAATATTAAAAATTGCTGTAATAATTGAGAAAAATGCAAGTACAAGCTCTTTTTCCTGAACCATTGGATAATAGAAACCGGGAATATATAAAAATATCATTAAAAAAGTAAGAATTGCTACTGAAAACGTAATCACTTTATTCCTTTCTCTGAAAAACAATTCTGAAAATTGTCATAAATATAATTTTAATATCCAGAAAAAGTGAATAGTTGTTTATATATAAAAAATCAAACTTGAGTTTTTCTTCAGGTCGGGTGTAATACCCTCCAAAAATCTGAGCTAGACCTGTTATCCCGGGTTTTACCATAGTTCTTAAAAAATAACCTGGAAGTTTCTGATAATATTTTTTAACAAATATTTCTCTTTCCGGTCTTGGTCCTACAATACTCATATCACCTTTAAGCACATTAATAAATTGAGGCAGTTCATCAATTCTGAATTTTCTAAGAATTTTTCCAGTTTTTGTAATTCTTATATCATTTACCTCGGCAAGTTTTGGTCCAGTATTACTTTCAGCTTCATTAATCATGGTTCGGAATTTAATAAGGTTAAAAATTTTATTATTAAAACCTACTCTTTTTTGTACATAAAAAACCGGTCCCTTTGACCCAAACTTTATAATAAATGCAAGTAATGGAAGCACCGGAATAAGCAAAAACAACACTGAAACAGAGATTATTATATCTAAAAAGCGTTTAAAAAACTTTTCCCATACTCTCAAAGCTGATTTCCCAACTCTGACAAGAGGGAGTCCATTAATTCCAGAGAAATTAACTTTTGATGTAAAAGCATTTGAAAAATCAGGATACAGGAAAATTTTTACCCGATTTTTTTCAGCATACCATAATAGTCTCATAATATTATTAAACTCATCATTAACTGGTGATGAAAAAATTAAAATATTACATTTTCTGTTTTTAATAATATCTTTTAAAACATTAAAATCTGAAACTGTTTTAAAAACATCAAAGTCAGCGTTGTAATCCTTCAATTCACCTTCAATAAAATTGTAAATTTTTTCTGACGAACAAACCACACAGACTTTATATTTTTTTTTGTAATTAATAAGAAACTTTCGTGAAAAAAATACATAAACTATATCTAAAATTGCTGTTACAAGAATAAAACTTCTTGGCAGTGCAAAATTTCTCAGATAAAATGTTGTAAAAACAACCACCAGTGCCGATATCAAGGAAGACTGGAAAGCTCTGAAAAAAACCAGCATGCTGTCACATTCATTATCATCTTCAAATAAATCAAAAAAATAGTTAAAAAAGATTTTATAAATTAAAATAAAATACCATATATTACCAAAGGCAATGACATTTTCAGGTTGAAATATTCTATTTATAATAAAATAACCCGAGAAAAAGTAATAAATTAAATCCAAAATAAAAAGTATAAACTTCATATATTCAACTCACTTTTTTCATTTTCAGCCCACAACACAAAAACCATTATCTGCCAGAGTTTTCTTCCGTTAGATTTTTTAAAGTTAATATGCTCATTAAATAAAAAATCTATATAATCTGAATTTAAATATTTCTTCCATTCTTTGTTTTCAAGCAATAATTTTTTTAATACATTGCCAAGTTCTTCTCTGAACCATCTGTCTACAGGAATTGCAAACCCCTGTTTGCTGCGATAAATAAATTTATCATCAAATTCAGATTTTAACATATTTTTTAAAATTTTTTTATTTTTTTTGAAACTCACCGGTAAATCAAAAGCAAATTTAATGATTTTTTTAGAAAGAAAAGGTGCTCTTGATTCAACACCACTTTTCATAGTCATCATATCAACTTTTGTTAAAATATCATAAGGAAGATAGGTATAAAAATCTGAATACATTATTCTGTCAAGAATATCTCCATTACATCTTACAATATTTTTCTGAATAATTCTGTTTTCATGATTAATATTTATACTCTCCATCTGAGTTTTTCTGAAAAGATTTGCTATTTCTTCTGAATTGAAATTACCCATTAAATCTGCATATAATTCTTCAATTTTGTTATATTTCAATATTCTATTCACTCTTCTTAATAATGGTATTGCTGATTCAGATGTTAAAAATACAATAATTTTTTTTAAAAAATCTGGAATTAATTTCAGAAGATAAAAGTAATGAAATACTCTGTACCTGTGATAACCTCCAAACAGTTCATCAGCACCGTCACCTGAAAGCACCACTTTTACATATTCTGATATTTTTTTTGATAAAAACATCACAGGCATTGCCGAAGAATCCCCGAATGGCTCATCAAAATGAGAAATTATTTCTAAATTATCACATACATCTTTTACTGAAAAATAATAATGATGATGAATAGTGTTGTATTTTCTGGAAACTTCATAAGAATAATTACTTTCGTCAAATTCTTTTTCATTAAATCCAATAGAAAAAGTATGAAATTTTTTATTTTTCATAATATCGCGCATTTCTCTAACTACCAACGTGGAATCAATCCCACCTGAGAGAAATGCACCAACCTCAACATCACTTGTTAATCTTTTTTTTACACTAAAATTAAATATTTTTATAAAATCAGAAATATTATAATTTTTTTTACTTTTTAAAATTTTTATTTTATGAAACTTTTTAATCTCAACTGTATGTTTTTTTAAATCCAATCTTAAAAAACACCCCTGAGGGAGCTTTTTAATTTCACTGTAAATTGTGAAAGGTGCTGGAATATACTGCAATCTGAAAAAATCTTTGACTGCTTTTTTATCAACTGTAGCTTTAACAAAAGATTTTATTGCTTTGATTTCTGACCCGGCTTTAAAAATCCCTTCAGAATAGTTGTAAAAAAAAGGTTTTTCACCACTTATATCTCTTGCAGCCAGCACAGTATTCTTTTTTCTATCATAAAACACAAAAGAAAACATACCATCTAAATAATTAAGAAAATCTGTTCCCATTAATCTTAATCCATGGAAAAGCACTTCTGTATCACAGTCTGTTTTGAAAGTCTGATTGTATTTTAATCCAAGTTTTTTTCTAAGGTTTTTAAAATTATAAATTTCTCCATTATAAACAAGAATATAATTATCATCCTTAAACGGCTGATTGCCTTTATTAATATCAAGAATAGAAAGTCTTGCATGACCAAACAGACAGTTCTGTTCTTTTAAAAAAGTTCTGTCATCTGGTCCTCGATGCGAAATTTCATCGATACATTTTTCCATTTTTTTATAATATGTATCAATATTATTCAAATCAGAGGCTGATATTACGGCTGAAAATCCACACATATCTTTTTTTAAAGCAGATATATACCCATAGCAGCGTAAACACTGAAACAGATATTATTCTGTATTCTCCTGAATAATTTTTTATAATAAAAATAATTAAACCATATAATAAACAATTAATCACATCAAAGTAAAAAGATTTATTAATTATTTTTTTAAAGATTGGATAAGTAAGAATTACAGCTGTTATTAAATCTGCTCCAATTTTTGCATATATTATACCTTCAATACCGGAATTTTTTAAAACAATTGCTGTATAAAGTATTATAATATGGATTAATAGAGAAAAAAATGAAAGAACTGCGAGAGTAAAATTTTTAAGCATTGCATTATTATGCCTTATTCCTGTTAGCATAAGAAAAAAAACAGGTATATACCATATACTTAATGATAAGAGTGAAGAAATATACTCAATCTCATCTGGATTAATTTTTGAACCTCTTTCAAAAATAAGATTAATAATTACATCTGAATTAAAAGAAACCGCTGTTGTAAAAATAATTACAGGCCAGAAAAAAATATGAATAATTCTCTGGACAAAAACATAATATCCATTTATTGATTTAGATGATTCATCAGTAAAAAATTTTAAAAAAGTTCCAGAAAAAATAGTTGAAATAAATCCAACTGTCGCTCCAGGAAGCATAAAAGAATATGCAAAAATTACAGGTCCATTTGAAAATTCTGCACTTACCCTTGTATCGAGAAACAATATAAGATTTGAAAATAATGAACCTGCTATTATATAAAATACATTTTTAAAGAAAAAATTGATTTTTTCTTTAATTTCAAAATAATAATCTGTAAAAGATATTTTTGAAAAAGAATTAAAAATAAACAGCTTTAATCTTGTAAATTTAATAATAAATTTAATAATTTCACTTAAAACAAAAATAAGCACGAAATTATCTGTCAAAAAAAGACCAGTTATAAAAAAGAGAGTTGAAATTATATCCACAACTGAATTTTCAATAAATTTTGATTCAGCCTCATATAAAACTTTCAAAAACACTCCTGAAACTGTGAAAAAGCAGGCAACAAAAACAATGATTTTATTATTCTGAACAAAATATGATGAACTGACAAGAAAAAATGAAAGCATTATTCCAACTAAAATTACTACTATAAAAATTGATAAAGAAAAATTTTTTCTGAATTTATAATCAAGCTTATTATAATACGGTATAAAAACTGCCTGTAATACTGCATCAGTAAAAAAGTAAAAAGAAAGTATCAGACCCGTTATATAAAAAAAGAAATTTATATTTTCATCAAATTTAAAAAAATTACCAATTATATAGAGTTTTATAAAATTCAATAATTTTCCTAAAGTTACAAAAAAAGATAACGAAAAAAAAATTTTTATTTTTGTGTCAGACATCTTATTTCCTTCAAATTTCGATTAAGAAGAGATGATTCAGGAAATTTTTTCAGTCCTTCCATAATTATTTCTTCAGTTTTATCAAAAAAACCTGTTTTATAAAAATATAACGCGGTTGATATATAATATTCTTCATATTTTTCAAGCAATTTTTTATTTCTTTCAAGTAAAATAAAAGCTGAACCGGATTTTGATTTTTTTAACATGGCTGATGTCAGATTTATAATTTCTATAGCGCTGTTTTTATCCAGAAAATAGCATCTTCTGAAAAAATTATAGGCTTGAGTAATATTTTTTTTAATAAAAAAATTATATCCTGTAGCTCGAAGTGACTTCAGATTATAAAAAACTATTCCCTGATTTCTTTTGAATATTTCATGTGCATTGAACGAAAGAAAAGTATCATTAAATAAATGATTGAATTTTGTAATTCCAGGGTAACCATTTATCACTCCATAAAAATCACCATGATTTTCAATTATTGGAGTGAGTTTTTTATTCAGTTCATATTCTGTAATATCTGTAATAATTATGCATAAAGCTTTATTTTTATAAATATAATGTTCATGAACATCAACAAGCTCTTTAACCTGATCAAAAAGATTGTTGAGTTTTGATTTAACATGAAATACACCTTTTACATAATATTCTGATTCAATATTTTTATAAGAAAGTATAATAAGCCAGAATTTTTTTTCCTTATTATTATATTCTTCATCCGTTTTTAAAATATCAAGCCCTGTTTTTCTGTAACTATGCTTTTTCAAAAGTATATTTTCATAAAAATTCAGCTGTTTTCTTCCGTTTTTCTTTGAATAATAAAGAGCTTCATCTGATTTTGAAATACAGGATTCAAAACTCTCTCCATCAGCTGACACTGCACCCATTGAAAATGTTATATCTGGTATTTTTTTACCGTTAAATTCTTTATTTTTTCCTGAAAAAATTAAAGTATTAAAAAAAATTTCAACTCTTTCTTTATCACCTTTTAAAATAAAAACAAATTCTTCTCCACCAAACCTGCCGGCAAATTCATTCTGTTGAAGCATTTCAACTGCTTTTTTTGAAAATTCCTTTAAAACAAAATCTCCTGTAAGATGACCATAATTGTCATTGAATTTTTTGAATAAATCTATATCTGCAATGCAAAAATAATAATTTTCTTCAGAATTTTTCTTTAAATTTTCGTATTTTTCAATAAATGCTTCTCTTCTGAGAAGACCTGTCAATTTATCGTAAAGAATATAAGGACAGTTTTTACATTTATTTATATCATTCATCAAATCCACTGACCAGCAGAGTTATATTTACTTTTTTGCTTCCATCAGAATTTGTAGCAGAACCAAAGATAATTTCTGCATCAGGACTTACTTTTTCAGCTATCTTAGCTGCAATTGAATTAACTTCAAAAAGAGACATATCCTCAGGTCCTGTTATATTCAATAAAACTCTCTGCGCATTAGAAATATCTCTTTCAAGAAGCGGGGAATTGACAGCGTGATTACAAGCTTCCATCGCTCTGTTTTTACCTTCGCCACTTCCGTTACCAAGCACGGCAAGTTTGCTGTTTTTAAGAATTGTTTTCACATCAGCAAAATCAAGGTTAATAATTCCAGGTTTATTTATAAGTTCAATAATTTTTTTGATATTTCCAGAAAGATAATTATCAACCACCTTAAAAGAATCTTTCAACGATATTTTTTTATCGACAACACTTATGAGATTATCATTAGAAAGCACTACAGTGGTATCAGCTTTTTCCAGTATATGTTTCAAAGACTCGTCAGCAACCATTTTTCTTCTTTTACCTTCAAATGAAAACGGTCTTGTAACCACAGCAATAGTCAGAATCCCTTTTTTCTTACAATTTTCAATAAAAGGGATGGAAGCACCTGAACCAGTTCCACCACCAAGACAGCTTACTACAAAAACCATATCACAATCTTCTACCAGTTTTTCAACTGAGGAAATATCCTGCATCATAGAGCGATATCCAACTTCAGGGTCAGCTCCTGCACCAAGTCCTCTTGTAAGTTTCTGTCCAAGTTGAACTTTTATTTTAGCTTTATGTGATGATAAAACCTGAGAATCTGTATTGAAAGCAAGAAATTCAACACCTTCAATTCCATTTTCTATCATTAGATTAACAACGTTTCCGCCACCGCCACCTATACCTACAACTTTTATATCAGCCTGTCCCTGGTTAATAAAATCAAAATTCTCAATCATTCACTTCTCCATTGTTTAATTTTACAGCCTGTTCTATCAGCATTACCGGAATATCATTTTTTACAGGATATGCAACCTGACATTTATCACAGATTATTCCTTTATTCTCATCATATTTAACATCACCACAGCATTCAGGACATGCAAGAATTTCAACCAGTTCAGCACTTAACATATATTACTCCTAAAAAAGGTTTATTTTTTCAGTATAACGCGATTTAATCAATTAATCAAGAATATCCAAACACACAATCAGAAATTCTCAATGAAAATTAAAGAAAATCCTTCAGGGAATTTGAACTTTTTTATAAAAACAGCTATAATTTACCCGATTATGAAAAAGAAAAATTTTTTATCAATACTTGAAAACGCTATTCAGGAGAAATCGATGATAACCGGTTTCCCTATACTGGATAACCATCTAAATGGAATTTGGAATGAACTCTATATTTTAAGTGGAGCTTCTTCCATGGGAAAAACCACTTTTCTAACCCAGCTTTCATGGAATTTTGTTGAAAAAAACGAAAACACTGAGATTATTTTTTTCTCACTTGATCATCCTGCTTCTGATATTAGTATAAAAATTGCTTCTCAGAGTACAGAAATCCCTTTTTCTTATCTTAAAAATTTAAAAAATGACAATGTTAGATATGACAGAAAACTCGAAAGAAAGCTTAAAAATCTTAAAAAATATTATCAAAATATTTCTATTTATGATTCTTCATACAGAATTAACTTCAACCTTGATGTTATTTTTGATATTATTTCAAAAAAAAGACAACATTCACCAGAAAAACAACTTGTTATATTCATAGATCAGCTTTATTCATTAACCCAGAATGATAGACCTGCTGAAACAATAATTGAAGAGTTAAAAAAAGCCTGCCACTATTACAATATAAGTATTTTTCTTGCCATGTCTCTTCCAGGTGAAGCTGAGGTAAGTAAGCCATCCAGAATTAATTTCAAAGAATTTCCTTTTCTACTGTCAAAATCCTATGCATTTTTTACAATATATACTGACTTTATTCACAATTACGAAACCCCATTCATGGAATGGGACTGGCAGCATGACAACACCCTTGTTCCTGTATCAGAATTAATTATTCATAAAAATAAAATCGAAAAATTCACTGGCTCACTCTTTTATAAATTTTACAATGAAACTTCAATGTTTAGAGAATGTCTGCAAATAGAAATTGATAATTATAAAAAAATGAATGATAACCTAACTGATTCAAAAAAAAGAAAAAAAATTTCTAAAAAGAAAAATGAATCTGACCATCACGAATAATTATTTCTTCAGCCTCTCTGAAAACTGCATTTTTCTCATGACCTACATAAAAAAGTGTTTTCTTTTCTATTGACACGAATTTTTCCAGTATATCAAGTATAATTTCTGAATTTTCTAAATCAAGTGAAGCACAAGGTTCATCAGCAAAAATTATTTCAGGTGTTTTTATCAAAGCTCTGAGAATATTTCCACGCTGTCTTTCTCCAACAGATAAAACTCCGGCAGGTTTATTCATCTCACCAAGTAAATTTAACTGTTCAGCATAATGATTTATAATTGTATTTTCATATTTTTTATGAAAACAGACATTTTCTTCAAGAGTGAGCTCTTCAAGAAGAAATGAATTCTGATAAATAAAACCTGATTTTTTTCTAAATTCTTCTTTATCTTTTTCAGATATAATAATTTTATCTTCAACAATAACATTACCAGTAGTCGGATATGCAACCGTGCTCAGAACATTAAGAAAAGTTGTCTTACCAGAACCTGAAGAACCTTTTATATAATAAATTTTACCCTGTTCAAATACTTTATTTATGTCTGAAAAAATCGTTTTATTATCAAAAACTTTTGATATATTTTTTAATTCTATTTTCATATTTGAAAAATCCGATATTTTTAATTATTATATATCCATGGCTAAAATAAAAATATACAAAAAATCAATGTATATAGCAATAACTTTTTTTTTTATTATTAATTTTCTGAATTTTCTTTTTAGCTCAACTCCTGAATCAAATTTTTTTTTAAGACTGAAAAGTTACGCTGATGTAATAGCCTTTAAGAATAAATCTCTTGTAGCTGTTTATCTGAATAGCGATGATGCCCGATTTATCTCGCTTTTTGAAAAAACAGGAATTATTCCAGATAATTTTTTAAATAATCCTAAAACATCTGTTACAGTAGAACCTATTTTTTTCCCTGATTCAAAAGATACTTATGGATTTTTAAATATTTATTCAAACAATTTCAAATTTACATATCCATTTAAAAAAGTTGACCTTTCTCCTGTTAAAATGGACTATTCGTTATACATAGAAAACGAAGTAACCGAATCAGAGGTTTTAAATTTTGGCAGCACGCTGAAAATATCCGCATCAGATAAGATTTATATTCCTTCAACTGAGCCTCTTGTTTTTAATTTATATTTTGAACAAACTGAGCTTTTCGGAATTGACTATGCATTTCTTCCGGAAAATAACAGATTATTTTATACCGGATTTGATTATTATGGTTTTTTTTCAATTCTTCTTAATGAAATTTATCCATCTCGTTTCATGATTTCAAATTTCACTAGAGACCGAATACAGAATTTAAATTCAAACTTAAAATTCAGAATTCTCAAATGGGCAAGAACAGATAATTCAGTTAAACCAGTTGAGGTAACCGTGATAGACTTATCAGAATTTAAACCCAAAAATGATATCAAGAGTTTACCTGACATCTCTTATTATATGTCCAGAGCTACACTTTACTCAAAAAAAAGACTGAATATTCCAAGCTATAATACTTATTTGCGACCTTCAGGAATTTTTATCTATGATAATATTTATTTCGAAAACTCAACAGCTGACTTGAAAAATTCAGGAAAAATAACTCTTGTTGCACTTGAAAAAATGGAAATCAACAGAATTATTATGCAGGACAACGATTTATCATTGACCAACCTTGTGTATTTTGGAAGAAATCCTTCAAATTTTTATTTAAGTGCAGATAAAGGTGAAATAAACCTTGTTTCAGATGAAACTCCTTTTATTAGGAAAAACACTGAGATTTCAGGTAATATTATATCAAAAAATTTTAACAAAAAAAATTTAAGAGGGGAACTTAGTCTAAATAATAGATTAACACCTGTTGAAAACCGTGTGCTCAGTATATCACCGGTTATGAGTTTTTTTCAGGGGGAAATTTAACTTTTTATGAATAACAAATTTATTAAACATTTATTGATATTGACAATATTGTCATTCCTTATTATTCCCACCCTGACTGTAAGAAATAAAATAAAAAATAACAGGGATTATAAGTTAAAAAACCAGTTTATTGCCTCTTATCTTCTTTTTGATCTTTTTGAGAAAGCAACTCATTCAAAAAATCTTTCTTCACAGACAGATATTAAATGGAATTCTGACTATTTTTCAATTTTCAAAGGCGAAATAAGTCTTCTTGGTTCTGATAACTATTTAAGACAACTCAAGTTTTCGGTAAGATGGCCTAAAACCCCGGGAAATCTTATGGAATTTGATTCATACTCTATTAACACAGAAATTTTCACCTACGATAATTTTATGGATTATTTATATGAATAAATTTAATAAAACTGAAATATTATATATATCTGTAACTATAATTTTTCTTTTTTTCACGCTTACAAGTTTATATGAGCTTGCTTTCTCAAAAAACACTCTTGAGGAAAATTTATCTAAATGGGACAAAGGAATAGGTATTTTTATTAATGATTTAAAAGCTGTTCATACAATAAAAGATTTCGATGAAACTTTTCTTAATTTATCAAGATTTTCAACTCCTCCTTCAATTTCAACAGAACTTCCCGGGGCTAATCTTTTTCTTGCAGATATTGAATACTCTTTTATTTCAAATCAATTGATAAAACGCTCAGGTAATACTATAGAACCGATTCTTGAAAAATTAAAAACCTTTAATATTATACTTATTAATGAAAAACTTGAAAAAACAGAAACTTTAACAGAGGCTTGTGGTTTTATACTTCTTTTTGTATTTGAAAATGAAGATGAAACAATTCCGGTTGAAATTACAGTTTTTTCTGAATACCTCTATAGACATAAAGTTTTTCCTGACTTTTTTGATTTTGTAGATGACAGGGAGTTTTATTAATGAAAATGTTTATTAAATGTTTAATAATTACATTAATAATTGTTTTATCCGGGTGTTCACAGAAAGAAGAAATATCTGCACCTATTGAATTCCCTTCAAAATTACCCATTCCTGAACCGGATTTTATATCTGCCATGGAAACTTATTTTCTGAATCAGCAGTTTGCAGGGGGATTTTCTGAAAGAACAGAAGCGACTGAAGTGAAAATAAACAATATAATGTCATATATCAGAAATCGGAACTATTCAAAAGCTATTGAATTTATTGAAGAAGAACAGAGAGCCGATTCAAATCCCTATAATCAGCTTATATATCATCAACTGAGAGCATATTCACTTAATCAGCTAAATCAGGATGAACGTTTCAATAATGAAATGGACAGTTTTTTTATTCTGTATGAACGATTAATTACTTCCTACAGAAATAAATAATTATTCTCTGTTCATTTTTTTTACTTATAAAAAGTCTTTCCTGATTTGACACATCTTCAATTACATAATTCAAATCATCAGAAACTTCAAGAAGTTTTTTTATAAAAAGATTTGATTTTCCATAAAGTGCAACCTTATTATCACCTGAAACATACAAACTGTCATCAGATTCATAAACTTTTGAGCCTGAAATTCCAGGATTAAGTGTGGTTACTTTAACGTAAGTTACTGAGTTGATAACCTCTATTTCTGTTGAGTTTTCTTTTGTAATATAAATTCTGTCCTGACCGCAGTAAATATCAACAGGACGTATTATATTTGAAATATAAGAAGAAAATATTCGGTTAGTAATGTCAAATATTCTAATTTGATTACCTAATCTGTTTGATATAAAAACATTATTCTGATTTGCAGCAACACCGGAAGGCTCAAATCCCATTTCATAAGCCTGTTTTGAAAAATCGACTTTATCAACGACATAAAGCTGTCTGTCGCCTCTTGTAACAATAAACAGATTTTCATTTTTCAAGGCAATTTTGACAGGTTCAATACCTGAACTGGTGTTTTTTAATTTTACAAAATTCGCAAGTGAATACTTCTCAACATTATTGTTGAAACTGTCAATAATATAAACAGCATTTTCGTCAATAACAAAATCTTCAATTAATCCGTCTGTGGTAATAACGGTTTCTGTTTCTCCATATTTTTTAGAAATTCTGTAAATTTTCTTTTTATCATTTGACAGTGCAAAAACATAATCATCACTCTGTTTAATAATACCTACTCTTGAAGGAAGCGCAATTTCACCAAAAATACCATCACCAGTCATTTTTGATAAAACGATATTTTTATTTAAAACATCAATTCCATTTTCAATAAATATGTTTTCTACATACTGCTGATAACCGAAAGCATTTATATATAAAGTATAATTACCTGACTCGACATTTGAGAAACTGAATGCTCCATTATAATCAGTATCTCCTGTTAAAGAATTCAATTTTACTGTTGTAATAACAGGTTCTCCAGAATTATTTTTTACATCTCCAGAAATTAGTGATTTTTTAAGAGTGAACTCAATATTTTTTTCTGTAGTAACTCCAGCAGTAACGCTAAAATCAACTTTTTTATCAAGATATCTCAGAGAATTGAACTCTATTGAGTAATTTCCCGAATTCAAACCACTTAATGTTATTTTTCCTGTATCAGCAATTTCAATATGACAGAACACTTCTTCATCATTACTATCTTTTACAACTAATTCAGGATTAAAATCAAGATTATTTTCAAGTATTGGAGTTATTTCAACTTTTCCGTATCTTGCAATATTATCAACCACAACAGTTTCAAGATCAGTTTTTACACCAGCTTCAACTTCAGCAAGAACCGTTGTACCAAAATATTCTGTAACAATTTTAATCATATAAGTATCAGGTTCAATATTAATAAATCTGAAAAATCCCGAACTGTCAGTTTTTTCATGTATTTTTTCTGTTGATGAAACAGCATATACATCTGCTGATGTTATCGGAAATCCAAAAGCACTGATAACTTTTGCATTAATCATTCCAAGCTCTGGATTCATATATGTTTTTTCAAGCATGAGAGTTCCCAAGTCTAATATTTTTTCAGATTCCACAGTTATAACCCTTACCACACGTTCATAACCATATTCATCAATAATTAATTCATGTGTTCCAGGAGAAACTGAAATAGTGAAATTACCATTTTCGTCTGTTAATACAGGTTTTGTTCCAATATAAACTGCGATTCCATATTTTGTACTACCATTACTCAGTAAAATTTTACCAGTTGTTTTTCCTGGATTGTCAAGAGTTACTTCTATCTTGTTTTCAATTCCAGGTTTAACTTCAATATTTGATAATTCTTTAAACGAATAATCTTTTTTAATAACATAAATATCATATATTCCTGACTGAATTCTCTCAACTTCAAAATTTCCATTAATATCTGCAAGAACTTTATAATCATAATTTGAAGGGGTTCTCTGAATGTTTGAATCATCTTCATCAGAAGAAAGCTCAGACTTTCTTGTAAAAAAGACTTCTGTCCCGATTGCACTTATTGATGAATCTTCAAGTGTGAGTTTTCCTGTAAGGCTCCCATAAGAAACACTATCAGTTCGCTGAGTGCCTTCAATTCCTGTTGAAGCTTGACCCATACAACCTGCCAGCATTAATATGTTTATGATAATGATAAAGTATAAAGCGTTTTTTTTCCAATTCATAGTTTGCTCCTTAAATTCAAAAATTATATAAAAAATAACTTTTTTGTTTTTATCGGTAAAAAAACTAACTATATTTAAACAAAAAAATATTTACAAAATAAAAAAAAATATATATAATCTGTTCTATGGATGGAGAATTGAAAATACTGCTTGATAAAGTAAAAAGTTACAACAAATTTGCAGATTTTGCACTTATTGAAAAAGCTTATTATTTTGCCCAGGAACATCACAAAAAACAGATAAGAAAATCAGGCGAACCCTATTTTATTCATCCTTATAATGTTGCTTTAATAATTTGTGATCTTAAACTTGATACAGCCTCAATATGCGCCGGACTTCTACATGATATAATAGAAGACACAGAAATAAATTACGATACTATTTCAAAAGAATTTAGTCCTTCAGTTGCTCATATAGTCGATGGAGTTACAAAAATATCAAAACTTATTTTTAAAACCCGCGAAGAACAGGAAGCAAACAATCTTAGAAAAATGCTTTTTGCCATGATAGAAGATATCAGAGTTATTCTTGTAAAACTCGCTGACCGTCTTCACAACATGAAAACTCTTGACTTTATGAAACCTGAAAAGCAGAAGCTTATTGCAAGAGAAACTCTGGAAATATATGCGCCACTGGCTCACAGACTTGGAATATATGTTATAAAATCTCAACTCGAAGATTTATGTCTGAAATATATTGACCCTGAACTTTATCAGAGTCTGAAAGACGAACTGAATAAAGAACAGCAGCAGAGAAATAATTATATAAATGAAATTATTAATTCAATTAAAGACATATTGACTGAAAATGAAATTTCTGACTTTTCTGTTTACGGAAGAACAAAACACTTTTTTTCAATATATAGAAAAATGAAATTTCAGAACAAATCTTTAAATGAAATTTATGACCTTATAGGAATTAGAGTTATTACAGACAGTGTCAAAGACTGTTATGCAGCTTTAGGATTTGTCCATAAACTCTGGCCACCGATACCAGGCAGATTTAAAGATTATGTAGCAATGCCTAAAACTAACTTTTATCAATCTCTTCATACAACAATTATGCACCCAATGGGATTTCCTGTAGAATTTCAGATTAGAACACAGAAAATGCATGATATTGCAGAAGTTGGTATTGCTGCACATTTTGAATACAAGGAAAAAGAACAGGACAGCGCTAAAGATAAAGTAATGTGGCTCAGACAGTTACTCGAATGGCATAAAGACATTGATAATGACAGTGAATTTCTTGAATCGGTAAAAATTGACCTTTTTCAGGATGAAGTATTTATTTTTACACCTGAAGGGGATATTAAATCTCTTGCTTCCGGTTCTACTCCACTTGATTTTGCTTTTTCTGTTCACACAGAAGTCGGAAGTCATTGTACAGGTGCCAAAGTTAACGGTAAAATTGTTCCTCTTTCATACGAACTTCAAAACGGTGACATAGTTGAAATAATAACTTCTCCAAAACAGACTCCAAAAAGAGAATGGCTGGATATAGCAAAAACTTCAAGAGCAAAAAATAAAATCAGAGCTTATCTCAGAAAAGCTCTAAAAGATGTGAATATAGAAAAAGGTAAAGAATCATATAGTAAATACATTGATAACATTACTGAAAAATATCCTGATATACTTGAAGAATACCCTAAACCAGTATTACTTGCAGTAGATAAAGTAAAAAAAATTAAAAATATTCTTGAAGAAAACAAACTTGAAAGTATTGATGAATTTTATGCCGCTGTTGCATTAAAATCACTAAATCTGAAAAGTATTTTTTATTTAATGTTTCCAAAAGTGCCTTCGATTATATCTTCTCCGAAAACATTACAAAAATTTAAAGAAATAAAAAGTGATAAGGAACAGGCAGTTTCTCTTGGAGAAATTGATCAGGCTCTTATTAAATTTTCAAAATGCTGCAATCCAATTCCTTATGATGAAATTACAGGTTTTATAACAATGGGAAAAGGTATTAGTATTCATAAGGCTACTTGCCCGAATATTAAGGATCTTATTCAAAAACACAGCGAGAGGATAATTAAACTTAACTGGAATGCAGAAGCTGGCTCCGAAAATGTTCTTTTTAACGCAAAACTCAGACTCGAAACTATTGACAGACCTAAATTACTTTCAGAAGTAACTCAAATAATATCTCAGATGGATATAAATATATCTGATATGAGTGCGAGTATTAACAAAAAACGAGTTGGTATAATAGATTTAGGAATTCAAATCAAACATATAAATGAGCTTAATCATGTTATTTCAACAATCTCTCAGATAAACGGAGTTCATAACGTTTTCAGAATTGGTTAAAAAAAATGGATAAAAAAAAAAGACTGGAAAAAATTTCCAGTCTTTTTTTTGTGCAACCAGAACCTTATATTCTTTTCTGAGTCGCTATATCAAAGAAATGAAGTTTATTTCTGTTAAAAAATACTTTAACTGGTTTGCCATATTCAACTGGAACATCTGGCTCAAGTCTTACAACCATAGGTTTTTCATTTAATTTAAGATTACAGTGTTTTTCATTACCCATAGGCTCAATAACATCAACTGCTGCATTAAGTATATCTGCATCAGAATGTTCAAGAACTTTTGCCATTGAAGAGTCAGGTGTATAAATATGTTCAGGTCTTATTCCAAGAACAATTTTTTTATCTTTATACTGTTCAAGTGAAGCAGGTTTATTAAATACAGGAATTTTCAGATTTTCTGAAACAACAACCGAATTTCCATCCCACACTCCTTCAAAAAAGTTCATCGAAGGTGACCCGATGAAACTTGCAACAAACATGTTTACAGGTTTAGAATAAACAGCATCAGGAGTATCAACCTGCTGAATAATTCCATTATTAAAAATTGCAATTCTGTCGCCCATGGTAAGAGCTTCTATCTGATCATGAGTAACGTAAATAATTGTTGAGTTCAGCTTTCTATGAAGTTTAATAATTTCAGCTCTCATCTGCACTCTGAGCTTTGCATCAAGATTAGAAAGAGGTTCATCCATTAAAAAAACTTTAGGCTCTCTTACAATCGCTCTTCCTAATGCAACTCTCTGTCTCTGTCCGCCAGAAAGCGCTTTAGGTTTTCTTTCAAGATATTCACGTATTCCTAAAATATCAGCAGCTTCATTAACTCTTCTGTCAATTTCAGCTTTAGGATATTTTCTTAATTTTAATCCAAATGCCATATTATCATAAACATTCATGTGAGGATAAAGAGCATAATTCTGAAAAACCATTGCGATATCTCTATCTTTTGGAGCAAGATTATTAACAACCTGCTCGCCTATTGAAATTTCACCCCCAGTAATATCTTCAAGACCAGCAACCATTCTTAGCGTGGTTGATTTACCACAGCCTGAAGGTCCGACAAGAATCATAAATTCTTTATCTTTAATATCAAGATGAATATTTTTGATTGTTGGTTCAGTAGCACCTTCATATACTTTTACAACATCCTTAATGGAAACTCTTGCCATTCTTTATTCCTCCCTGTGAACACATTTAAATTAAAAAAATATCAAATTGATTTTATCTATTTTACAATAAAAAAAAATTAATTACCACCAATAAATCCAGTTTCAACTTCTACTACTTCAAAATCAATATTAATACCCGGAACACCTATTTTACCAGAAATTGCAACAGCAATATGAGTATTGTTTCTTGCAATACCAATTTTAAAGCCAGCTCCAGAAATTCCATAAATACCTGAATTTATTTTTTTAAAAATTTTTTCAAAAATATTTAAAAACACATATTTATATTTTTCTTCAGTTGTAATAACCCCAGAATGTTCTGCTGCGGTAAGTGAATTTCTGAAAAGCTTGTCCTTTAGATTATCCCCTCTACCACCAGCTCTTGTAATAACACACTTAATACCTGAACTCTTAAAAAATTCAACAAGACTGTTATCATTTAAATCATCTACCATAGATAAAAAAATTGCAACTTTGGAAACAGATACACCTTCTTTGTTATTAATAAATTCTTTCAATGTAAAATCTTTCATAAATTTGATTCTACCAGATTATTTCTGTATTTTAAATACTTCCTGGAAATTTTTTTTATATAATATGAAATCTGATCCTTTGTCATTCCAAGTTTTTCACCAATTTCAGCATAAGAAAGGTCTGGAGAATTAATTCTTTCATCAAGTATATTTTGTGAGATATTATCAAGCTTTTCCCATAATTCAGAATTTTTTATATTAATAAATTCTCTCATCTGTTTTGAACCACATGCAATCACTTTATCCATATTATTCAACTCGCAGTTAAGTTTTCGATTTACTCCGATTTTAATTTCTCTCAGCATGGATTTTTCCTGAAGAAGCATAATCGAGCGGTTTACTTCAAGAATGTTTAAAAATCTGACAACATTTTCAAATTTTTTAATATAAAGAAAAAAATTTTCTTTTCTTTTAATTTTTTTAATATTTAAATTAAATTTAGAATCAAGAATATTTCCTGTATAATCAAGTGTTTTTTCATGGTTTTTAAAATTTATTTCAATTTGATATCCCTTTTCAGGATTAACTGAACTCCCCGAAACAAGAAATGCTGCCTTCAAGAAATTTTTCACACAACATTTTTTTTCGAGCAACTTAAAACCTTTGCTTTCATCAAAAAAAATATCTGTTATATCTGAATTATTCAAAGTCTGAATATCTGTTCTGATTTTTTTTATCTTTCCTTTTGCATTATATATACATTGTATTTCTCCCCTCTTGAAACCGGAGTTTGATACAACAGGCATCAACTTTCTAAAAACAGCCATATTATTGCTGTTTATTTCAATAATAAATTCATTATTTTTTTTCATAAACGAACTTGATAATATAAGAATTGCGATAAAAGCACTATGAGAACAACATGAAGAAACTGAATCAAGCTTGATTTCTTCTTTGATTAAATCAGTGTAATTTTCCATGTTTTGTACAATAAACCTCACCATTTTGTATATAATATTCACCTTTTTCAGGACATGAGATTTCTCCTGGAATAAACTGTCTGATTTCTTCAATCGAAACAGCTTCTGCAATTTTATCATTGGTAAGAAGATATCTCTCAAGAGCAAGTGAGATTAATTCCCTGTTATTTTTACATATCTGATTAAAAACTTCTCTCATAGTAACAGAAAAATAATTTACAAACTCAAAAATATTCGGATTAATACCATATTTCTGACTTTCTACATAAAAATTTCTGTTAATTTGAAAAGGAACACCATCAACGTCACTGAATGGAATATCAAAATCATAAAAAACTTTTGTATAGGGCTTAATAAGATTAATATCATAATTTTCTGTTCCAGGATTTGTAATTCTGTAATAGTTTAATGCTGCTGTCCACACTGTAGTTCGGAAATAACTAACTATTTCATCCTTCAATTTTGCTTCTTCTTCAGCACTGAACGACAAAGTGTTAAACTCTCTTATAAGCTCAGTAAGAGCAACATGAGAATCAGCAAATCTGTTTATTTTTTTGAGCAGATTTATTTCAACAAGAAACACTTCAATATCTCTGAAAGATTCGTTTTTTAGAAAAGTTATATGTTCAAGTGCTCTGTCGTATCTTCCGGTATTAACATAAATTTTTGCAATTTTAAGATAGGGATTATAATAATCTTTTTTTAAATTTACTGCTTTCTGATAATATTCTACTGCTTTTTCAGGTATATTTTTCTTTGCAAAAATATCACCAGCTGTTGCATAAAATTCAGGTTTTTCATTGATTGAAAGTGCTTTTATCGCATAAGAAAGCGCAATATCAATGTTCATATTAAGCTGAATATATAATATTGCAATATTATTTAAGGCTTCTGCAAAATCAGGTTTTAAATCTATGGCTTTTCTGAAATTTTCAAATGCATTATTGTTATCACCTACTTTCTGATAGGCTATTCCAATATTATTATAAATTTCAGGAACTTCAGGAGCCCTTTCAAGAATTTGTCTGTATGTAATTACAGCATCCTGATAATTACCATGTATCATATGCTGATTGGCAATTTCTAAGAGACCATGCCAGTAATCGCTTTTCTGCTGACTATTACTAATAACACTAAATAATATTATTATTATTATTATAAAATTAAACTTTGTTTTCATCCACAACTTCCAGCATGCTGTCAATTGCTTCATCTATCTTTTCTCTTAAATCCCCACCCTTTAGCGTACTTAATTTTTCAGTAAGAA
>JBAZDD010000010.1:0-22923 GCA_041654635.1 Candidatus Muiribacteriota bacterium | reverse complement strand
AGATGAACTAATAGCAATGTTAAAAAAAGAATTTGTTTCACTGTTAAAATCAGAAGATAAAAAAGTAAAAAATAATTATCCGAAAGTTGTTCTTATAGTTGGAATAAATGGTGTGGGAAAAACAACAACCATAGGAAAATTATCAAATATCTGGAAAAAAAGTGGGAAAAAAGTTTTAATGGTTGCCGGGGATACATTTCGTGCAGCTGCAATAGAACAGCTTGAAATATGGTCAAACAGAACAGGTGTGCAGCTGGTGAAACACTCAGAAGGCTCTGATTCTGCTGCTGTTGTATATGATGGAGTAACTGCCGGTGTTTCAAGAAATATGGATGTAATAATAGCTGATACTGCCGGAAGACTTCACAATAAAGTTAATTTAATGAAAGAACTTGAAAAAATTAAAAATGTTATAAGAAAAGCAAATTCAAGTATTGATATTGAAACTCTGCTTGTTATAGATGCTACCGGCGGTCAGAACAGTCTTATTCAGGCTAAAATTTTCAGTCAGTCAGTAGAGGTTGATGGCATAGTTTTAACAAAAATGGATGGAACAGCAAGAGGTGGAATAATTCTTCCTATTGTAAAAGAACTTGGTATTCCTGTAAGATATATAGGTGTAGGTGAAACAGTTGAAGATTTAAAAGAATTTTCTGCAGAGGATTTTGTAAATGCATTGTTTGACTGATAAAAATCTTTCAGAAAAAAACGGAGGGATAATGAAGTTTTTAACTATTTTATTGATAGTGACAAATATTATTACAGCAAATGCTTTTTCATCAAATCTGAGAAAAGTAACTTTGTTTGATTCAAAAAGAATTATGAGTGATTTTGTTCAATCTTTGTATAATGATGGTGAATATTTATGGATAGGTACATATAATGGGCTGTCTCTCTATTCAAATGGCAGAGTGATTAAAAATTTATATAATGATTATAATATTGTTAAATCAAATTTATTTTCAAAAAAAACTGGAAATTCGTTTCTTATTGATAATAGAATTAATGATATTGAAAAAATATCCAGTAAAATTTATATTGCAACAGATGGCGGATTAAGCGTTTATGATTATGAAGAAAATGAGTGGAGTTCAATTGATACAAATAATTCAATTTTAGAATCAGATTATATTCAGAGTATAGCCTCGGAAGGAACAAGACTTTGGATAGGGACTGCGGATTCAGGGTTGTATGTATGGGATACATCTGGTGGTAATTGGCAGAAAATAGGTGCCACAGGACCGCAGGGTAGTATTTTTGGAAGTTTTGATGGTAAAAATATAACCAGAGTTGTGAGTGCTCCAGAAAAAAATCTTTTATTTGTCGGAACAATGGATAAAGGATTATTTGTTTCACAGGATGGAAGATGGAGAAATATTACTACAAAATATCCGAGCAATTCATTTCTTCCTTCAGATAGAATTTTATCAATGCATTTTTTCAGAGATAAACTTTATATAGGTACTAATCGAGGACTTGTCATATATGATAATGATAATTTCACTCTCATAAATGAAAGACATGGATTGAGAAATGCTGTAATACTGAGTATTAATGATGATGGAGAGCATATTTTTATGGGAACAGCAAGAGGATTATACAAGCTTAATCAAGGAGAGGGAACTCCTGCAAGAATGCTGGAAGGAGAAAATTTCAGAATTCTTGATATAGCAGTTTATAATAAAAAACTGTTTCTTGCCACACAGAATTTTGGAGTTGCAGTAAGTAATTATCAATAAGACTTTTTCGCGATTCTTCTGTGACTTTATACGCGGTTTACCCGCGTTTAATAGTTATGAATATTGACAAACAGATAGATTTATATTATACTTTTTTGACTGAAAAAATAAATACCGGTGACCGATATGTTTGATAATTTGAGTGAAAAACTGAATAATGTTTTTGAAAAACTCAAAGGGCGGGGTAAATTAACTGAGAAAGATCTTGATTTGTCTCTCAGAGAAATAAAACTGGCCTTACTTGAGGCTGATGTTAATTTTAAAGTTGTAAAAGATTTTGTTTCTTCGGTCAAAGAAAAATCTATTGGTAAAGAAATTTTAAAAAGTTTGAGTCCAGGTCATCAGGTTGTAAAAGTTGTTCATGAGGAACTGATTGATATTTTAGGTTCTGAAAACGAAAAAATAAACTTTAATCCTAACAGGGCAACAAAAATTATGCTTGTTGGTCTTCAGGGTTCTGGTAAGACAACAAGTTGTGCAAAACTGGCTTATAATTTTAAAGGTCAGAATAAAAAAGTTCTTCTGGTGGCAGCAGATATATACAGACCAGCTGCTATTAAGCAGTTGCAGGTTCTTGGTGCAAGTATAGATGTAGAAGTTTTCACCATGGGTGATAAAATAGAGCCATATAAAATTGTAAAAGCAGCAGAAGAATATGCGGTGCCGAAAGGAATAAATGTAATAATTATTGATACAGCTGGAAGACTTCATATTGATGAAGCTCTTATGGATGAACTTAAAGCGATAAAAAATAATATTGTTATTGATGAAACTCTTCTTGCAGTTGATTCTATGACTGGTCAGGAAGCTGTAAATATTGCCTCGAAATTTAACGATGAAGTTTCGCTTACAGGGTTGATTTTAACAAAATTAGACGGAGACGCACGTGGCGGAGCTGCGCTTTCAATAAAAAAAGTTACAGGCAAGCCAGTTAAATTTGTTGGTATGGGTGAAAAGATAAATCAGCTTGAACCTTTTTATCCTGACAGAATGGCTGGCAGAATTCTTGGAATGGGAGATGTGCTGACTCTTATTGAGAAAGCTCAAAGCTCATTTGATGAAGAAGAAGCTAAAAAACTTGAGCAGAAATTAAGAAGAGCAGAATTTACTTTTGAAGATTTTTATAAACAGCTTCAGCAGATTAAAAAAATGGGTTCCTTAAGCGATATTATGAATATGATACCAGGTTTTTCAAAAGTCAAAGGTATGAAAAATATTGATGTGGATGAAAGTGAACTTGTAAAAGTTGAAGCTATAATAAATTCGATGACAAAAATCGAGAGAATTAAACCGGGAGTTATTGAAGCTTCAAGAAAAAAAAGAATTGCTTCAGGAAGTGGTACAAGTGTACAGGAAGTTAACAGACTGCTTAAACAGTTTGAAGATATGAGAAAAATGATGAAAAATATGGGTAAAATGGAAAAAATGCTCGGAAAATTACCGGGAATGCCTTTTTAATAAAAAACAGGAGGAAACATGGCAGTAAAAATCAGATTAAAAAGATTAGGAACAAAAAAAAGACCTCATTACAGAATAGTTGTTGCTGATGCAAGAACTACAAGAGATGGAAAAGTAATTGAAGAAGTAGGTGTTTATAATCCTATGACAGAACCAGCGCTTGTAGAAGTTAATGAAGAAGCTGCAATAAAATATTTAATCAATGGGGCACAGCCTACTAATACAGTTAAAAACCTATTTAGAAGTAAAGGGATACTGGCTAAAGTTCATAACATGAAAACAACAGCTAAATAATTTACTTTATAATATGGAGGAAATTCAAAGTGAAAGACTTATTAAGGTATATGATTGAAGCAATTGTCGATGAAAAAGAAGAAATTCATATTAAAGAAGTAGATGGTGAAAAAACTACAATTTATGAAGTTAAAGTTTCAGAAAATGATGTAGGAAAAATCATCGGGAAAAAAGGCAGGACTATAAATGCAATAAGAACCATTGCAAAAGCTACTGCTAACAAAGATAATAAAAAAGTTATGGTAGAAGTCCTCCAGTAAATTTTTTAAGGAGAGGTTAAATGAGTGTTACTATAAACAGAAAAATTACAGTTAAATCAATTGTTACACCTGAACTCAAAGATGAGCTTGGTAAACAGATTGATGATGCAAAAATGCAGATTAACACAAATATATCAGCTTTAAACGAAAGATTAGTAAGAGCTGGTTCAAATAAAGGTATAGCTTCTCAGATTGAGAATGAAATTTCAAGATTAAATACTCAGCTTGCGGAAGTTGAGAAGAAATCAGAAGAAATTTCAAAGCTTCAGTTTGGTGGAGAATTCTATCAGGGGAATCTTGAATCCCCAATAGAAATAAATTTAGGAGATAACCTTTTTGAAAAAATTACCAGAGGGGAAATTGTAGTTAACAATGGCGAGGTTATTGAATTTAGAAATATCTGAAAAAAAGACGAATGAAAACCTCATTGAGGTTGGTCTGATATCAGGAATACAGGGATTGAAGGGCGGACTCAGGGTAACAGTTTATCCTGAGTTCTTTTTATTATTCGATACCGGGTTTCCTGAATCTGTTTTTATTGATGATAATGAGTTTATTTTAACTGACAGTTATTTTCACGGGAAAAAAACCCGAATTTTTCTTCAAAATATTGATAATTATGATAAAGCAAAAGAATTTTTAGATAAAAAAATTTTCATTAACAAGAATTTTTTCAAAATAAACGATAAGGATGTCTATTCTCTTGAGCAGCTTGCTGATATGACCGTTAAGAAAAAATCAGGTGAGTTAGTTGGAGTGGTAAAAGATTTTTACTCAAATCCATTCTGTAGTTATCTTCTTCTTGATAATGAAGAACTCATACCATTTATTAAAAAACACATTCTTAATATTGACTCTTCTCTCCGTACTATTACAGTTGACTGGGAATGGGAAGAAGACGATGAATTTTAATTTTATTACACTTTTTCCTGAGCTTATAGATAATTTTATCACTAAGGGACTGATTTCAAAAAGCATAAAAAATCAATCTGTAACTGTCAACACAGTCAATCTGCGTCAATTTGGATTAGGTAATTACAAACAGACAGATGATTATTGTTATGGAACCGGGAAAAGCCTTTTAATGAGGGCGGATGTGCTTAAGTCTGCAATTGATAGTATTGATTCAGGTTATAAAATTCTTTTGAGTCCGGCTGGCAAAACTTTTAACAATAAAACTGCAAGAAAACTTGCATGTAAAAAAAATATAACTTTTATATGTGGAAGATATGAAGGAGTTGATAAGAGAGCGCTTGAACTATGGGTTGATGAAGAAATATCAGTAGGCGATTATGTGTTGAATGGTGGTGAAGTAGCTGCGCTTGCTGTGTTTGAAAGTGTGGTAAGATTTCTTCCCGGGTTTACCAGAGAAGAAAATATTGAAAATGATTCATTTGAAAATTTGCTTATTGAATCAGGTTATTATACCCGACCAAGAATTATAGAAAATCTTGAAGTTCCAGATATTCTTATAAAGGGTAATCATAAAGCTATTGAAAACTATTTTCATAATGAATCCCTTATTAAAACAATGAAAAATAGAAAAGATCTTTTTTTAAAATACAAACTTTCAGAAAATGATATAAATTTTTTATCAGGGTGGATAAATGAATAATGTAAATATAGTGCTTCTGCATAATAATATAGTTAATAAATACGGAAATATTGTTGAAACATCGATTACTAATATTGATGTTCATGATATTGCAAGAACTTGCAGAACTTATGGTGTCTCAGAATACTCAATTATCACAAGACTTTCAAGCCAGAAAAAATTGCTTGCTGATATGCTTTCATACTGGATTGACGGAGATGGTGGGAATATAAATCCTGACAGAAAAACTGCTTTATCCATTGTTAATCATTATGATGATTTGTCAGAGCTTGAAAAAAAATATGCAGATTTTAAATATATTGTCACTGATGCAAGATTTTATGATAATTCAAAAAGTTACATTGAAATGAAAAAAATTATTGAGGATAACCCGCAAACCCAGTTTTTTGTACTTTTTGGAACAGGGTGGGGGATAGACCCGATTTTAAGAGAAAAATCTCATTATGTTCTTAATCCTATTGAAGGAAAAACAGATTATAATCATCTTTCTGTAAGAGCAGCAGCAGCTATAATAATTGACAGATTATTCGGTTGAGTTAAGAATTACTGCTAAAAAACGCGGATGAAACGCGATAGAAACGCGGATAAAACGGGAATTTGACTTTTTTTTTGTTTTTATATAAAATTTACCTCATGAAAAAACTCTTTTTAATTTTTTTATTTATTTTTATATCTCTAAATATTTTTTCATTTGACCTTAACAAGGCAACGCTTGATGAACTTCTTACAAATGCCAAAATCGACATGCTGGATGCAATGAAAATTCTTGAATACAGAAAGAATAATCCGGCTTTAAGTGTTGATGATCTGATAGAAAAAAAAATTATATCATTTGAAACAGGTAGAAAATTACGGCAGGCAATGGAACCTGTTAAAGTTGAAGCTCCTCAGGAAAGAAATTATCGTGTAAGAACCTCCGAGCAGGGAATTTCACGCGCAGATAGCGTTGTTGGTGGAGAACAACCCACAGAAAGTGAACAATTTCAGAGAATTCTTGATTTCATGCAGAAACAGGAGTTTGAAAAGGCCGCCGGCTATATCAGAATTTTTACAAGAGCACATCAGGACTCGGAATACCTTGATGATATAATTTATTTTGCCGGAGCAATTGATGAAGGAGTTGAAAACTACGAAAGAGCCATAAGAAGTTATAAAAGAATTGTTGATAATTATTATTTTTCAGATATTTCTGTTATTGCTATATATAGAATGGCAATATGTTATGAGAAGATGAAAAATACTTCCGATGCAATATCAATGTATAGAAAATTAATTTCCGAATTTCCAAATTCAATGTGGGTTGAGCGGGCTGAAAAAAGACTTGGTGAGCTCAACTTTTAACCCTCCTTTTCCGATATAATATATACTGGGATGAATAAGTTCTCAGCTGAATTGAGAATTTCTCACAGGGAGGGAAATATGCTTACTTGTACTCATTACTGCACATTAATTGAAGAAATTTTTCTTATTAATCTATATGGTACAGAAGAAGAAAAAAAACTTCTTGCAGATTTTCTTTCCTCAAATCAGGGTGAAAAATTAAAAGCAATAATTACAATTGCAGGAAGGCTGAGAAATGTCAGAAATATACAGATTTAAAAAAATTTTTATAATATTATGTGTTTTTGCAGCGTGTTTTTTCCGAGTTTCTGCTGATGAGGTTGAAAAAGCCTTTGAAAATTTAAAAAATTCTCCTCATAATGCTCAAAATCACTTTGTGGTTGCTCTTATAAATTTTTTTAACAATGATATGGAAAAAGCTTTAGAAAATGTTGTTAATGCTTTAAGACTTGATAGTTCAATTATTTTTAAAACTGATTATGGAATGTTAGAAAATCTGCTTGTTTATGTAAAAAGTGTAGCACTTAAATCAGAAAATTTTCAGACAAGATATAATGGAGTAATTCTACTTCAGAAAATTGGACAAAATGAAATTGCAAGACAGGAATTAAAAAAGATGCTTATAAGAACTAAAAGTTCTGAAGAAGAATTAATAATTAGAAGAACATTGAATTCCCTTGAATTCTTATCATCACTCTGATTACAGTTTAGTTTCTTAACTTATTCATTCCTTCTTTATCTGCTGCTCTTAAGTTTTTGATCTTTCGGATTACAGATTACCGATTACGGATTACGGTTCTTAAGCTTCACTCGCGTTTTTAATCATTCTCTTTACTTTTTTTTGTTAAGTTGTTAATATGAGAAAAATAATTTATTAAAACAAAAAAGGAGACTGAACATGGATTTGAATACAATTATCGATAAAAAAATCTATTCAGATGGTTCTGCTTATTTTAAAATCTATAATCCAGATGTAGCTTCAAACTGTTTTGCCGGGAATTTTGTAATTCTTATTGCAAGAGAAGGGGCTGAAAGAATTCCTCTGACTGTAGTTGAATATGAAAAAGAATGGTTGTCTATACTTGTTCAGCCTATTGGTTTTTCAACAAAAGAAATAGTAGCGTTTGAAAAAGGGGAAAGTTTTTCAGGAATGTTAGGTCCCCTTGGCAAAAAAATGCACAATGAAAATTATGGAACTGTTATGTTTGTTGCAGGTGGAATCGGGATTGCTCCTGTTATTCCTCAGATGATGGAACTTAAAAAAGCTGGAAATAAAATTATACTTGTTCACGGTGCTAGAACTTCTAATCTGATTGTAATGGAAGATTTAGCTCAGCAATATACTGATGAATATATTATTTGCACAGATGATGGCAGTAGAGGTGAGAAAGGTATTGTAACACAGAGCGCCGAAAAAATTATTAACAGTACAAAAATTAATCATGTGGTCACAATTGGACCTCTGATTATGATGAAATATGTAGCTTTACTGACTAAAAAATATGATATAGCTACAACTGCCAGTCTTAACACAATTATGCTTGATGGAACTGGCATGTGTGGAAGCTGCAGGGTTGAATATGATGGAGAAGTGAAATTTGCCTGTGTCGATGGTCCTGATATGGATGCTCACAAAATAAATTTTGATGTTCTGCTTGCAAGAAATTCAAGGTTTGTAAGTCAGGAAAAAGAGGTGTTAATATGAAAAATAGAGTCAGTATGAGGCAGCAAAATCCTTCAGAAAGAATAAAAAATTATAATGAAGTCGCACTTGGATATTCTGAAGAAGAAGCATTTGAAGAAGCATCAAGATGTCTTGAGTGTAAAAATGCTCCATGTATGAAAGGTTGTCCTGCTCAGGTTCTTATCCCTCATTTTATAAAAGAAATAAAACAGAAAAACCTGGAAAAAGCTTATGAAATTTTAAAGCAGAAAAACAGTCTTCCGGCTGTCTGCGGAAGAGTTTGTCCTCAGGAAGTGCAGTGTGAAGAAAAATGTGTTTTAAAAAACAAAGGAATACCTGTTGCAATTGGAAGACTCGAAAGATTTGTAGCTGATTATGGCATTAAAAATAATTTTGACAAAAATTTTAAAAAAATCGAAAAAAATAACATAAAAGTTGCTGTTGTTGGCAGTGGACCTTCTGGAATTACTTGTGCTGCCGACCTTGCACTGCTCGGATATGATGTAACTCTATTTGAAGCGCTTCATGAACCTGGTGGAGTGATGGTATATGGAATACCAGAATTCAGATTACCTAAAAGTATTGTGAAATATGAAATTGAATGCATAAAAAAACTTGGTGTTGATATAAAGCTTAACTTTCTTTTTGGTAAAAATGCATCATTAAAAAGTCTTAAAGAACAGGGATATAAGGCCTTGTTTATAGGAAGTGGTGCAGGATTACCCAAATTCATGAATATTCAGGGTGAAGAATTGAACAATTGTTATTCAGCAAATGAATTTTTAACAAGAATAAATCTTTTGAAAGCTTTTAAGTTTCCAGAATTTAAAACTCCAGTTTTTGCGGGGAGTAAATGTGTAGTGGTTGGTGGCGGTAACGTTGCTATGGATGCTGCCCGATGCGCTAAAAGATTAGGCGCAGATGTTACTCTTGTTTATAGAAGAACTAAGCAGGAAATGCCTGCAAGAGAAGAAGAAGTTGAACATGCTCATGAAGAAGGGGTTAAGTTTGAATTTCTGACTAATCCAGTTAAATATACAGGAGATGAAAAGGGATGTGTTAAAAAAGCTATAATTGAAAAAATGAAACTGGGTGAACCTGATTCTTCTGGAAGAAGAAGACCTGTTAATACCGGAGAATTCATTGAAATTGAAACTGACAGTGTAATTGTTGCTATTGGAAATAGTCCTAATCCTTTGATTCCTTCAGAGATACCTGAAATTGAAGTAACAAAATGGGGAACTATGGTTGTTGATGAAAACTTTATGACAACTGCTCCAGGCGTTTTTGCAGGTGGAGATATTGTTACAGGTGCAGCTACAGTTATAGAAGCAATTGGAGCCGGTAAAAAAGCGGCAGAAGCTATTAATAAATATCTGGGAGGAAAATAATGCTTGATAACATCAGAAAGTATGACAGTGAAGTATTGGAAGCAATTTTAAACGAAACGGAAAGACAGGAAACAAAACTTGAAATGATAGCCAGTGAAAATTTTGTATCAAAAGCTGTCATGGAAGCAAATGGCTGTGTAATGACTAATAAATATGCAGAAGGTTATCCAGGAAAAAGATATTATGGTGGATGTGAGCATGTAGATGTTGTTGAAAATATTGCCAGAGAAAGAGCCAAAAAAATGTTTGGAGCAGAATATGCGAATGTTCAACCACATTCAGGTTCTCAGGCAAATATGGCTGTTTATTTTTCAGTTTTAAAACCAGGTGATACAATTTTAGGAATGAATCTTTCTCATGGTGGACATCTTACTCATGGATCACCAGTTAATTTTTCTGGAATTTTTTATAATGTAATACCTTATGGTGTTAGTAAAGATAATGAGCAGATAGATTTTGAGGAAGTAAGAAATTTGTGTAAAGAACACAACCCTAAAATGATAGTAGTTGGTGCTTCTGCATATCCAAGAACAATTGATTTTGCAGAATTCAGGAAAATCGCAGATGAGTTTAATGCTTATCTTATGGCAGATGTAGCTCATATAGCGGGTCTTATTGTTGCCGGATTACATCCGTCTCCTGTTGGACATGCGCATTTTATTACAACTACAACTCATAAAACTCTCAGAGGACCAAGAGGTGGGCTTATTCTCTGTTCTGAAGAACATGGTGCAATGATTGATAAAACTATATTTCCGGGAATTCAGGGTGGACCTCTTATGCATACTATTGCAGCTAAAGCGATTGCTTTTGGTGAAGCTCTTACTGATGAATTTAAAAATTATCAGAAACAGGTTGTTAAAAATGCAGCTGCGCTTGCAGAAGAACTTATGAACAGAAAATTCAAACTTATATCAAATGGTACTGATAATCATCTTATGCTTGTTGATGTTTTAACTTCCAGAGGGATTTCAGGAAAAAAAGCTGAAAGACTGCTTGATGAAGCTGGAATAACAGTAAATAAAAATACAATACCTTTTGACACAAAAAGTCCATTTATAACAAGTGGTGTAAGAATAGGAACTCCTGCCCTTACAACAAGAGGAATGAAAGAAACAGAGATGAAAAAAATTGCTGAATTTATTGACAGAGTATTAACAGACCAATCAGAAGAGGAAATTGAAAAAGTAAGAAAAGAAATTGTTGAGTTTACAAAAAATTTTCCGCTACATAAATAAAATTTAATGAAAGCTATATTAATAAGTTTTGATATAAAAACAGCTTTTTCAAATATGGAAACCGATCTTTCTCTTATGGAGAGGGCTTCCAGTGAAGAAGCTGTTTTTTTACGTTTTTATAAATGGAAGAATAAAACAATAAGTTTTGGTAAGTTTCAGAAAGTTGATTGTAAAATCCAACAGAATTTGAGAAATCAGGGTTTTGATATAGTTTTCAGACCAAGTGGTGGGAGAGCTGTTATTCATCATAATGATATTACCTACTGTTTTACAGCGCCACTGAAATTTTTTTCCTCAAAAGATACAAAATCGATTTATCGAAAAATTACATTTCCAATTATTAAATCTCTTCAAAAATACACAGAAGAAAATATTGATATAACAAGAAGTTCTGATAAAAAATATTTTTCGAAAGAGAGCTGTTTTTCTTCTCTGTCATTGTATGAAATAAGTGTTGAAGGGAAAAAAATATTAGGAAGTGCCCAGTATAAAACATGTGACAGTGTTTTACAGCATGGTACTTTTTATTATGATTATCCGGACATTCCTGAAAATTACCTTGAAAACTATGTTAAAAATATAAAAACTGTAAAAATACCAGATGTTCAAAAGTTTATTAATCATACCGCTGAATTTTACGAAAATGAACTGAAAATAAAATGGGTGTCAGAATAATTTCCAACACCCATTGTTATTAGATTTATAAATTATTTAACTAAATGTCTTACTTCAGCAGCCTGTGAACTTTCAGGGAATTCTTCCACAAGGGTTTTAGAATACATTACAGCCATTCCAAGATTTCCCATTTCGATATAACAGTTAATCAGATTTGAAAGAACAACTGGTTTTCTTACTTTTTCATCGTTAAGCAGGGATTGAAGAATAGATACAGCTTCTGAATAACTGCCAGAATCCATTAAAGTTTCAGCTTTTAAAAGTTTAGCCTGACTTCCAATTTCTGTATCCTGTTCAAGTGTACTCAATCTCTGTAAAGCAAGATCTGAATCTCTGTAATCATACTGTGCTTCAAGAGCTTCTTTAAACTGCTGTCTTGCAGGTATTACAGTAAATCTGTAAGCCTGTGAAAAAGCAGACCATGTGTTTCCTGATCTTGCTTTAACCTGCCATTTGTATGTAATTCCTGGCTGGAAAGTTGTTGCTGGAACTGAAACGCTGTTAGAAGAAAGTCTTCTTGTGAAAACTGGAGAAGAAATTCTGTCATATACCATTATTTCAAATTCGTTTCCAGAGCCTGACCAGTTGAAAGTTATGCTGCCAGATTGTGGAAATCTTGAATCCATTGATGGAGCTGTTGGATTAGGTCTTTCTACTATTGGACTCTGATTTCCGGGATCTGATGGATATGTAGGGTTAGGGTTAACAGGTGTTGGACTTGGACTCCATGGATAAGATGGATTGTTATAAACATAATCAGTTCTCTGAACTCTGAACATTACAGGGCTTGAGAAGTTGGACCAGTCTGCAAAAGCACCACCTATTAAAGGAATATCTGTAAGAAAACCAGCTCTGTTGTTTCTTGCAACCTGCCATCTATAGGTTCCACTTACAAATTTATTCCCTTTTATTGAGAAATTCATTCCATTTACTTTTGAATCAGCAACTTTTGAACCGTTTTCTGTATAAATTCTTATTCTGAATTCTTTTCCTCTTAGTGGATCTGACCATGAAAATCTCACGTTTTCATTTCCGTTTGATATGTTAACGCTAGAACTATTATTTGGATATGAAGGAGTTGGGGGAGTGTTGGCGTCAACATTTCCATAACCACCACCAGGATAACTTGGAGGAGTAACAGGTGTAGGATTTCCAGGATTTACAGGTCCGACGTATCCAGTACTTCCACCTTTTTCAGCATACATTGTTACAATAACTTCACCTTTTGCAGATTCAAAAAAGGATTTTGAAATTTTCATTGTAAAGCTGTATGTGTCTCCAGTAAGAGATTCATTAATTATTTTTGCATCCCCTCGTGTAACAACCGAACGGGTAGTGAATACATAACCCTGATTTAATAGATTAAGAGGCATTGTTACAGTTTTTCTGAATTCTTTTGAGTTGTTGAATGAGCCAACTTTTTCAGTAAAGGTTCTTGTAAAGTTGGTAACGTTTGCTTCAGCAACTATACTTAAAGTAAGCATGATCAACAAAACCAGTAAGTATAAACTTCTATTTTTCATATTGCCCTCCTGTTGCAGACTATTTAAAACAGACCGCCATTTTTTAATATATGTATCTGTTTAGATTAATTATAATGGCAAATAATTAATTGGTCAACCACTTTTTTAATTTACTTTAATTTGTGTTAATTTACAGAAAATTACGTTGAGCTTGTGTTTAAAGTTATATTCTGATAATATTACCGGGAAAAAATTTATTAGTATGAGGTGAAGGGTGAATAGAACGCATTATTGTGGAAATGTAAATGCTGAACATGTTGGGAAAGAAGTTGAACTATGTGGCTGGGTAGCAAGAGTCAGAGATCTTGGAAACCTTACTTTTATTCAGCTGAGGGATAAAACTGGCATAGTTCAGATAGCATTGAATACAGAAGTTTCTGATAAAAAAATTGTCGAAATTACAAAAAAACTGAAATCAGAGTATGTTATTAATGTTAAAGGAAAAGTTATAAAAAGAACTAATGAAAATATTAATAAAGATATGAAAACCGGAGAAATTGAGGTTGTTGCTGAGGAAATTAATATTCTTAATGAATCAAAACTTCCTCCGTTTCATATTGATGATAATGTTACTGTATCTGAAAATTTGAGACTTAAATACCGTTATCTTGATTTAAGAAGACCTTTTATGAACAACATCCTTACTTTCAGATATAATGTAATAAAATCAATTAGAGAATTTCTTGCATATGAAAATTTTACTGAAGTTGAAACACCGTTTTTAATAAAATCAACACCCGAAGGGGCACGTGACTTTGTAGTTCCTTCAAGACTTCACAGCGGAAAGTTTTATGCTCTTCCGCAATCTCCGCAGCTTTTTAAACAGCTTCTGATGGTTTCGGGAGTGGATAAATATTTTCAGATTGCAAGATGTTTCAGAGATGAAGATGCACGATCAGACAGACAGACAGATTTTACCCAGCTTGATATGGAAATGAGTTTTTCTGATGAAAATATGATTTTTTCAACCATGGAAAAACTTCTATATAAAGTATTTAAAGAAAATATCGGAATAGAACTTTCTCTTCCGTTTGATAGAATGAAATATGATGAGGCAATGGAAAAATACGGCTCTGATAAACCTGAAAGACGGGCAGGAATGGAACTGGAAACATTAACTGAAATATTTAAAAATACATCTTTTAAAGTTTTTGCTCAGGCAATTGAGAAATCCGGGGTTATTAAAGCAGTGGTTTTAAAAAATAAAGCGGATCAGATTTCCAGAAAAACGGTTGATATTTATGAACAGCTTGTTAAAAAAAATGGTGCAGCTGGATTAGCCTGGACTAAATATATCAATAATGAATTTGAGGGTGGAGTTTCAAAATTCATATCTGATAAAAAAGAAGAACTTGTTGGTAAACTGAAGATTGAGAATAATGATATAGTTTTTTTTGGAGCAGGTGAAAAAGATATTGTGAATAATTATCTTGGAATTCTTAGGCTTCATCTTATTAGAGAATGGAATTTATTAAACAAAGAAGAGAAAAAATTTGATATGCTGTGGGTGACAGATTTCCCACTTTTTGAAAAAAATGATAATGGTGGTTATGACGCTAAGCATCATCTTTTCAGCATGCCCACTGATGATACTTTACAATATGTCGATAGTGCTCCTGAAAAAGTTTATGGAAGGCTTTATGACCTTGTCTGTAATGGTAATGAACTGGCAAGTGGAAGTATAAGAATTCATAACCCGCAGCTTCAGAGAAAGGTTATGAGAGTTGTTGGTCTTACAGATGAAGAGATGGATAGAAAATTCGGGTTTCTGCTTGAAGCTTTTGAATATGGAGCACCACCACACGGAGGAATTGCTCCCGGTATTGACAGATTAATAATGGTTATGAAAGGGCTTGATAATTTAAAAGATGTTATAGCTTTCCCAAAAACTAATACACAGCTGTGTCTTCTGACTGATGCTCCCGATTATCTTTCTGAAGAACAACTTGTTGAACTTGGTTTGAAAGTAGTTTCAACAGATAAAGAATAAATACACAGAAAAATTTAAGGAAGGTGATTTTATGATTGACAAGGAAATAATTGAAAAAATTGTTAAAACTGTTATGGATGAATACAAACCCGCTATTGAGAAAACAAAAAATAAAGAAAATACTGGGTTGACTTTTCCAATTTCAGTTTCAAACAGACATGCGCATATTTCGCAGGAACATCTTGAAATACTTTTTGGCAGAAATTATGCTTTGAAAATCATGAAAGACCTTTCTCAGCCAGGTCAATATGCCGCTCATGAAAAAATCATAATAGCCGGGTCTAAAGGATGTATTGATTCTGTAAGAATTTTAGGACCTGTTAGAAAAAAAACTCAGGTGGAAATTTCTATTACGGATTCATACATATTGGGAATTAAGCCTGTTATAAGAGAATCTGGAGATCTTTCTGATACTCCTGGTCTTACAATTGTAGGACCTGTTGGTAGTGTTTTTGTTAAAGAAGGAGCTATTGTTGCAAAAAGACATATACACTGCACCCCTGAGCAAGCTGAAAAACTTGGAGTCAAAGATAATGAGATTGTAAATGTTAAAGTCGATAATGAACGTGGTGGAATTTTTTCAAATGTGGTTGTGAGAGTTTCAAAAGATTTCAGTCTGGATATGCATATAGACACTGATGAAGGAAATGCTTTTGCAATAACCCCCGGGACTGTGGGAAAAATAATCAGCAATTCTCAATGATATTTAAAGAAAATCCTGTTCTGGACGGGGTTTGTGCCGTCAAACTTTACGATTTAGTAAAGTTGGAAGGCCAGACCCCTAAAGGATTTTCAGTTAAATCGAGAATTGCTGAAAAATAATAGCTTGAAAATTTGTTAACTATATAATACAATTTATTGAATGCTATAAAATAGCATAAAATATTATTTATACTGAAAAAAATAAAGCAAAAGATAATGTGGAGGTTTTTTTAATGAAAAATGCACTTGGAATGATCGAAACAAAAGGTTTTGTTGGAATGGTTGAAGCTGCTGATGCAATGGTAAAAGCTGCAAATGTTAAACTTGTAGGTTATGAAAAAATTGGTGGCGGATATGTTACTGCTCTTGTCAGAGGTGATGTTGCTGCTGTTAAAGCTGCTACAGAAGCTGGTGCTCAGGCTGCTTCAAAAATAGGAGAATTAGTATCTGTTCATGTAATCCCAAGACCTCATGAAAATCTTGAAGAAATTTTTCCAATGGGAAAATCTGAAGAATAAATGATATTAGGAAAAGTTATTGGTACAGTTGTTTCAACAAAGAAGGATGAACGGCTTATAGGGTTCAAATTACTTGTTGTTCAAAAACACGATATTAATCTTAAACCTGTTAGCGATTATGTCGTGGCTGTTGACACTGTTGGAGCTGGTTTTAATGAAGTAGTACTTTTGGTCAGCGGTTCATCTGCCAGACAGACAGCGCGGACTGATAAAAAACCAGTTGATGCAGCAGTTGTTGGTATAGTCGATTCTGTAAGTTTTAAAGGGGAGTAGTTTATGAAGTTTGATGATAAAGATATAAATAAAATTGTAGAAGAAGTGGTTAAAAAATTAACTGTGAAAAATTATTCACCTGATTATCAGCCTCCTATTGCACCTGTTAAAAATTTCTCAGCTGGTAAAACAGTAGGAAAGGGTGTTTTTTTAAATATGGAAGATGCAGTTAATGCTGCATATTATTCTCAGAAAGATTACATTACACTTTCTCTTGAAAAGAGAAAAGAAATTATTAACTCAATAAGACAGGTAATGTTGAAAAATGTTGAAGCTCTTTCTGAACAGGCAGTCAGAGAAACTCAGATGGGTAAAGTTCCAGATAGAATTCTAAAAACTCTTCTTGCAATTAATAAAACTCCTGGAGTGGAAGACATAGAGCCAAAAGCATATACAGGTGATAAAGGCATGACACTTCTTGAATACGCACCTTTTGGATTGATTGGTTCAATTACACCGACAACAAATCCTGTTGAAACAATTATAAATAACACAATTGGGATGATTGCAGGTGGAAACAGTATTGTTTTCAATCCTCATCCACGAGCAAAAAAAGTGTGTGCTTATGCAATTGAACTACTTAATGAAGCTATCACAGCTGTCGGCGGACCATTAAATCTGGTTACGACTGTAAGTGAACCGACTATTGAAAGTGGTAATTATATGATGAAACATCCTAAAGTCAGGATGATTGTTGTTACTGGTGGACCAGCAGTTGTTAAAGCTGCTTTCGCCTGTGGTAAAAAAGTTATTGCTGCAGGACCAGGGAATCCTCCTGTTGTGGTTGATGAAACAGCAGATATTAAAAAAGCTGCCAAACATATAGTCGATGGCGCTTCTTTTGATAATAATGTTTTGTGTATAGCAGAAAAGGAAGTTATTGCTGTAAAAGAAATATACAGAGAACTTGTTGATGAAATGCAGAAAAATGGTGCAATATTAATTTCAAATGATGTTGCTGATAAACTTACTAAAATTCTTTTTAATGAAAATGGCAGCGTAAATGCTAAATTAGTCGGTAAAGATGCCAAATATATTCTCTCTCAGATTGATATGACTGTCAGTGATGATATAAGACTTATAATGTGTGAAACTGATAAAAAACATATTTTTGCCAGAGAAGAACTTTTGATGCCTGTTATTCCTGTAATAAGAGTTGATAATGTTGATGAAGCTATTGAAGTAGCTTATGAACTGGAAGGGAATAATTTCCATACAGCTGTAATGCATTCTAAAAATGTTGAAAATCTTCATAAAATGGCAGTTAAATCAAATGTGAGTATTTTTGTTAAAAATGCACCTTCATATTCAGGGCTTGGATTCAATGGTGAAGGTCCAACAACTTTTACAATTGCTTCTCCAACAGGTGAGGGTGTTACAACAGCAAAAACGTTCACAAGAGCAAGAAGATGTGTGCTGGCTGGATATTTCAGAATAGTATGAGGTATTAATGCTTAATCAAATTGAACAGGCAGGAATAATTGGAGCTGGTGGAGCCGGTTTTCCTGCTCATGTAAAACTTGGAGCAGAAGCAGACATTTTTATTGTAAATGCTGCTGAATGTGAACCTCTTCTATATTCAGATAAATATTTAATGCTTAATAAATCCTCTGAAATAATAAAAGGGATTGATTTTATTAAAAAACTTACCAAATCATCCAAAGCTTATATCGGAATTAAAGAAAAAAATTCTGATTGTGCAGAAATATTAAAAAAGATTATTGGTGATAGAAAAGATATTGAAGTGAAAATTCTTCGCAATTCATATCCAAGCGGCGATGAACAGGTTATGATTTATGAAATTACAGGTAGAATTGTTCCAGAAGGTGGAATACCTCTAAATATTGGTGTAATAGTTAATAATGTTGAAACAGTTTATAGAGTTTACAATGCTTTAGAAAATAAAAAACCTTTTACAAAAAGATATGTCACGGTAACAGGGGATATTAATAAACCTTTTGTTGCAGAAATCCCTGTTGGTGTAAGTTTTTCTCACATTCTCGAACTGGCTGGTAAAAAGCCTGGATTAAACTATATAGCTGTAGATGGTGGACCTATGATGGGAAAAATCACCGAAGTTGATAAAGGTTTTATAAAAAAAACTACCTCAGGAATTATTTTTCTTGATAAAAAATCAATATTGATACAGAGAAAAACTCAGAATATTAAAAATGTAATTTCTCAGGCTGCTGCTACATGCTGTAATTGTGTGACTTGTACTGACTTGTGTTCAAGATATCTTATTGGTCACAAAATGGAACCACATAAAATAATGAGGGCAATTTTTAATCAGAATCTTGATAATAAATTATTTGAAACTGCATTTTTATGCAGTGAATGTAATATTTGTGAACTATATGCCTGCCCTTTAAATCTCTCTCCGAGAACTGTAAATGTTTTTCTTAAAGATGAATACAGAAAAAAAGGAAAAAGACCTGAGTGGGATAAAAGAGAATTGAGTGCCCCTGAATTTAGAGAAGGGCGTCTTGTCCCCTCTGAAAGATTAATTAACAGACTGGGTTTGGGAAGTTTTTCAAAAATTAAACCAGATTTCAGGGAAAAAGTTGAAATACCTGAAAAATTATATATTTTTACAAATTCACACATTGGAGCCCCTGCTGAAATATGCGTAAAACAGGGCGACAGTGTATTGAAAAATCAGAATATTGCGGTAAAAAATGGGAATGTTTCTGCAAATTATCATTCTCCAACTGATGGTATTGTTTCAGAAGTTCAAGAAAATCTGATTGTAATAGAGGTTAAAAAATGAATTGTTTAGGAATGATTGAATTTAAAAGTGTTGCTGCTGGAATAGAAGCCTGTGATAACGTTATGAAGGCAGCCGATGTCGAGCTTCTTTACAGTCTTCCTGTTTGTGCAGGTAAATATATTGTAATTGTCAGAGGGGATGTAGGTGCAGTTAAAAGTGCTGTTGAGGCAGGGAAACAATTATCACCTTTTTCAATTATTGATTCAATAATAATTCCAAATCTTTCCGAAGAAATATTTCCTGCATTAACTGCTTCTGGAAATGTTAAAATAAATGGTGCAGTAGGAGTTGTTGAAAGTTTTTCTCTTGCGGCTGCAATTATAAGTGCTGATATGGCATTAAAAACTGCTTCAATAGAAATGATAGAAATTCGTATTGCCAAGGGTCTTGGTGGCAAAGCATTTTTTGTTTTTACAGGGGAAGTCGGTGCAGTCAAAGAAAGTGAAAAAACAGCTTCAAAATTTCTTGAAGAAAATGGCTGGCTTGTATATTCAACTGTAATACCAAATCCACATTCAGATTTACTGGAGAAGCTTTATTAATGAAAAAAATATTATTTTATTATTTTCTTATGATAATTGCTGTCTGTTCATTTTATTTTGTTGACAGCAGAGCTGAAAATATTTGGGGATTTTTATCACCTTTTCTGTTAGTAATTTTAATTTTATATATTTACTTTGACTTACTTAAGGAGAAAAACGATGAACGAGAAAGGGATGCTGCCCCCTGAAACATCTGGAGAAAATATACAGGAAAAAAATCCAGTTAAAGTATCCAAAAATGCCCATTATATTTTGAAATTTATTTTTAATGAGTTACGCAATGAATTCAAAGGTGCAATGATTATCATGGGAGATACTGCTGAAAGCAGTTTTACTACTGTTGAGACAGCTATTGACAAAGAATTTTCTGTTAATATATCTTCCGGCTGGAATGATTTTCTTGATTCAATTAAAAGAAAAAAAAAGGAAGTAACTGAAAACAGTTCAAATTTTCTTGTTTTTATAAAAAAAATTGAAAGTTATTTTCAGAAATCAATTTCAAACACAAAAATTGACAAAATTAATAAAATAATAATTACAACAGAAGACAGTTTATTAAGGACTGTATTAATTAAAAACCTTATAGAGCCTGAAATTTTAAGTTTGATTTCTCATGGATTTGACGTTGAAATACAGATGGATTCAGAAATCACTTATTATGAAAATGAGTCTCAATCAGATGAGGGTTTAACAGGTGAAACACCTTTACAGAGTGTTTCTGAGGTAAATGCAGACGAATTTCTTCTGGACGTTATACCTCTTATTGAGCCAAACAAAGGAATAAAAGCTTCTGAAGTTACAGTGGGAGAAAAGATTTATGTCAGAATAGTCGATGATTCAACTATTGGAAAACATATAGCAAGATCGATTACCGGGATTAAAAATCCTGAAGAAATACCTGTAATTGCACCTGTTGTTGACTTAAAAAGAAGTGTAATCTCAAAATTCAGAGCCTCGTCTGAAGTAATAGAAATGAAATTAAAACTTGATGATGGTGTTTATGGAAAAATTGTTGTTCAGACAGAAGTTAAACTTAGAAAAAAAACTGAAGAAATTGAAGAAGATATTACTATGATAACAAAAACTGAGAATGGTAATGAAACCGAACAGGAACAGGATTCAGGCTATTTTGCATATCTTGTAATAATTGGATTAATAGCATTGGTTCTTTTCGGAATAATCAAACTACTTGGATAGGAGTAAATATATGAAAGTTGCTATAGCTTCAGATCATGGGGGTTTTAAACACAAACAGTTTCTGATAAAAACTGGATTAAAAAATGTTGAATTTATTGATCTTGGATGCTTTTCTGAAGGTGAAAAAGTAGATTATCCTGATTATGCTGAAAAAGTTTGTGAAAAAATATTAAATAAAGAAGCTATTTTCGGAATTATGATTGATGGAGCCGGTCCTGGTTCTTCAATTGCAGCAAATAAAGTTGCCGGAATAAAGGCGGCACTATGTAATGATTTATATACAGCCTGGAATGCAAGAGCCCACAATAATGCCAATATGCTTGTAATGGGTTCAATGGTAATCGGGGAAGGAAAATGTCTGAAAATTACAGAATCTTTTTTAAATACTCCTTTTGAAGGTGGAAGACATTTAAACAGAGTAAATAAAATTGATGAAATTGAAAAAAAATATTTTTTTAAAAATGATAATTTGCTTAATATTGAAAAAATTGTACGTGGAGTTGTCGAAAAAATACTTACAAACACTCCTTTTTTTGGCAAAGGAGATAGTGTTATTGAATCTAAACAAGAGTATGATATTTTTGACCAGAAAGTATTAACTGAAGAATTTTTGAAAAAAAACAATGTTAAAAATATTAAAATAATGCCATATACAATAATATTACCACTTGCTTCTGATTATATAAAAGCTAACAAAATAATTGTTGAAGTTATAAGAAATGGATAATGGTGAATAAATGAATCTGGCAAAAGTTTGTGGAAATATTGTATCTTCGCATAAATCCGAAGGATTATGTGGAAAAAAATTGTTGCTTATTCAACCTGTGGATTCTTTAAAAAATAAAAAAGGTGATCCTATTATTGCTGTTGACAGTGTTGGAGCAGGAAATAATGAATATATTTTATATATTACAAGTTCAGAAGCTTGTATTCCTTTTAAAACTTCGGTAAAATATATACCGACTGATGCAACAATAGTTGGTATTGTTGACAGTATTAATCTGGAGAGTTAGTTATGCTTATTGCTGAAGTTACTGGTAACGTGGTTTCTTCTCATAAAAATGAAGAATTAAATGGCAACAAGCTTTTGATTATAAACAGAATTAGTCCAGACGGAAAAAGAACTGGTAAGGAATTTGTGGCAGTTGATACAGTTGGGGCTGGAATAGGCGAGAAAGTAATTGTTGTTCAGGAAGGTGCCGTAGTACAGGAAATTCTTGGCAATAATAAAATTCCAGTTCATACTATAATAGTGGGTATAATAGATAAAATTGATTTTATGGAGGAGATTAAATGAAACAGGCATTAGGAATGATTGAAACTAAAGGATTGACTGGAATGATTGAAGCTTCGGATGCAATGGTTAAAGCAGCAAATGTAAAACTTATGGGTTATGAAAAAATAGGAAGCGGTTATGTTACAACCATGGTAAGAGGAGACGTTGGTGCAGTTAAAGCAGCAGTTGAAGCTGGAGCAGCAGCGGCAGCAAGAGTTGGTGAGCTGGTTTCAACCCATGTAATTCCTTCACCACATGATGATGTTGAAAAAATTTTACCTAACTAAGCTTAAATCAGTCATTTTATATATAAAGTGTTAACAGGAGTGTTGAATGCAGAACAATAATCAACTGATAGAACTTATTACTCGAGAAGTTCTTCAGAAATTATATAATAATACAGTAAGTAATAATCAGGTTGCAGATAGTATAATACA
>JBAZDD010000009.1:0-23601 GCA_041654635.1 Candidatus Muiribacteriota bacterium | reverse complement strand
CATATCCAAGCTTAATAAGGTCGTTTCTCGGAACATCAGCACCTGCTGTGCCAATCCAGTCTGTGTTGTCGTTAAAAAAAGTTAAATATATACCAGTTTCGGAATTTGGGGAAGCGTGTAAATTCAGATAGTTGAAATTTCTGAATCCTCTGTAAGTTGATTTTTCAGGAAGGGTGTTATATAAAAAATTGTTGTAATCAAGAACAGACTCACCAGTTAAATTGATTTTTGGATAAGGATTTTTTCTGTCAATATCTTTTTTTATTGATTCGATTTCATTTTTCAGATAAACATAACGAACATCGATTAAAGCCAGTTCGTTTTGGAATTCATTAAACAGGTTTGATAGAGAATTAACATCGTTGGAAGAGAGATTTTTCAGTCCGTTGGTTTTTTCAAGCCGATTTATCACTCTTGAAAGCATTGAAGCAAAATCATAACGTGTAACTTTTTGTGAGCCATCAAAAATATCTTCAGGTAATCCTGTAAGTATTTCTTTATCAGAAAGACTATTTACAGCCTCATAAGCCCAGTGAGCCTCTGGTATATCCTCAAAAGGATTAGCAGAAGAAATAAAAACAAAAGTTATTAAAATAATTAAATATATAAATTTTTTCATAATATTAGTTACCGGTATAAATATTAAAAAATATTATAATACGGCTGAAAGTATTTGTCAATGGGGATTCGATTGATATTTCTAATTTATTTTACATTCTTTCATTATTTTTATTTTTGAATTAATTAAATCATTTTTATGAATATGAAGTAAATTAGCAATCTTTTTAATCATTTCAACTTCATCATAATCAAGAGAACCATCAGCGCATCCTAATCTGAATAAATCTTCAATAAACATTATTTTATCTTCTCTTGAAAGTTCTTTATTGAGTTTTCTTGTAAATTCGTGCATATCAATACGGTTTAGTGCAGCTTCGTTTGATTTTTTCATTATTTCAGGAATTTCATTTTCAGAAACTCCAGTATATTTTTTAATGATTTCTTTTGCTTTTTCCTTTTCGACTTTTGAAAAATCACCATCTTCGTTACCAACAATCCATAATAAAACACCAAGTGAAGAAGCAATTGAATCTTTATTTTCATTTTCGGAATTTGAACAATCTTTAAAAGAACACTTGAACATTTCCGCAAATTCATCAAAAATCTTAAACATCAAACCTCCAACTAAATAATTGCAGTAAATAAGTTGTCGGAGTTACACTCCTCGGTGAGTAAGACTGGATGGTAAAAGCGATATGAGTTATCAGTAATCAGTAATCTGTAAACGGGCAGAACATGTTCTGTTCCCACAAAAGCTTAAAAGCAATGTTCTTGCTTTATCGGATTACGGATCACCGATTACCGATTACGGCTCTTAAGTTTTTGTTTTTTCGGATCACTCATTACTTATCACTGATTACGCTCTTATCTTACTCACTCACTCACTTACTCACTGTTTATTATTTAACTCACTGCCGCACTTTTAATTATACTTGAGTTTTTTTAAAAAAAAAAGTAAAATAAACCAAATCCAAATACAGGGGTAAATAATGAATGAAAATACCATCGTAATTTCTCTGGGTGGTTCAATCGTAGTTCCTGATGAAATCAACGCTTCATTTCTCAAAGGTTTTGAAAGTCTTATAAGAAAAATATCTCAAACAAAAAAAATTATTCTGGTAGTAGGTGGTGGAAAAACTGCAAGAAGATATATTGATTCTTTAAAGAATTTTGAAATTGATGATGTTCAGAAAGACTGGATAGGAATTATGGCAACAAGATTAAATGCACAGCTTGTAAAATCAATTTTCAATGATATTGCAAGTGAAAAAGTGGTTTATGATCCTGAAAAAGATATAAAGTTTGAAAAAAGAGTGCTGGTTGCAGCAGGTTATAAGCCGGGATGGAGTACAGATTATGTAGCTTCACTTCTTGCAGTAAAATTTAATGCAAACACTCTTATTAATCTTTCAAATATTTATTATGTGTTTGATAAAGACCCTAATAAATGGAGCGATGCTGTTCGATTAGAAAAAACTGACTGGGAAACAATGCAGAAAATAGTTGGAACCGAATGGAAACCTGGACTAAATGCCCCATTTGACCCCGTTGCGACAAAATTATGCCGAGAAAAAAAGCTTAAAGTAATTATTACTAACGGAACAGATCTTGAAAATCTTTCTGAAATTCTAAATGACAGAGAAGGGAAATGCACAAAAATCGAAAATTAATATGCCCCCGTTGTGAAAATACTGAACTTCAGAAGAAAAATGTTAAAAACATAGAGATTGATTTCTGTCCTGAATGTTCTGGAATATGGTTTGACGAAGGTGAACTTGAAATCATGTTAGGTGATAAGTTCAGCTATCAGAAAATTTACAATAATCTTTTTCCGGTGGAAGAAAGTTTTGAATGCCCCAGTTGTGGAGTAAATACAGTTAAGCAGGAATACAGAAAAAACAGATTTGTGCTTTATGTTGAGAGCTGTCCATACTGCAAGGGTTTCTGGCTTGATGGCGGAGAGCTTGATCAGCTTTTAAGTCTTTCTCAGGCTTTCAAACTTTCAAAAAGAAACACATTAAGGCCGGTAAGGGTTGAAGAATCACCTGATGAAGTAGGCGAAGTAATAAGACATTATACCTACATTGATATAGATGAAATCGGGGATGAAAAACATCTTACAGCAGCTATTTATTTTTTCTGTCTGCTCAGCCAGTCACCTTATGAAATTTATAATCCCCGAAAATATTTTCCAACAGCACTTTTTGGACTGATAATTCTTAACATTTATATATTTATTCACATGTTAGACCTTGAAATAGAAAGTTTAATTGAATTCTTGAGTGTTTATGGTCTTGTTCCTTCCAGTCTATTTACAGGATTTAATTTTCATCAGCTTGTTACTCATGCTTTTCTGCATGGTGGAATGAGTCATCTGCTTCTTAATATGTATTTTATATGGATTTTTGGAGATAATATATATGATTTGTTTGCAGCATACGGGCGAAAAAAAGGAGCGTTAGTTTTTACGACTTTTTATCTAATTATAGCAGTATGTGGTGGACTTGCGCATTCCATGTTTTCATCATTTTCTGAAACTATGAAAACAATGCCTCTTGTCGGGGCTTCTGGAGCTGCAAGCGGACTTTTAGCAGCATATTGGCGTAAATTTCCCCGTTCGAGATTTTATCAGGTAATACTTGTTTTTCCTTTTAAAGTCAGAGTTTCAACTTATATGTCAATTTGGCTTATGTCTAATATTTATATGGCTTTTCGTTATGGAATAGAAAGTCAGGTTTCCTGGCTTGCTCACATGGGTGGCTTTGCAGCCGGCTATCTTCTGATAAACAGATTTATACCTGAAAAACTTAAAAATGTTGAGCTTTAAGTTGAAAATTCTTTTGGTTATTCACTGTTTTTAATATATTTTTTTACAGTATTAATAGAAACATTTAAAACTTTTGCAGTTTTAGTTATGTTTGAGTTGTTTTTTTCAAAAACAAATTTAATATAATCGGCTGTAAAATCATTCAGTGTTTTTATTTTAAAAATTTCATCATTAGTTTTAATAATATCTGTTTCATTGTTTAAATAAGAAAAATCCCAGTCATCCAGTATAAAAGCTCTTTCGATGATATTTTCGAGCTCTCTTACATTCCCCGGGAAATTATATTTTTTTAAATGTTTAACGCATTCGGCTGGAATTTTATTGAATACAAATTTATTTCTTTTTTTAGCAATTTCTTTTAATATATTGTTCGCAAATAATTCAATATCTTCAATCTGTTCTCTTAATGGAATTGAATTCAGCTTAATTGTTGAAATCCTGTAATATAAATCTTCGCGGAATTTCTTTTCTTTAATCATTTTTTTTAAATCTCTGTTGGTTGCAGAAACAATCCTTATATCAACTTTTGTCGAAGAGGAATCCCCTACTTTTGTAAAAATCCCATCTTGCAGAACCAGAAGCAGTTTGGATTGAATATTTAAAGGCAGTTCCCCGATTTCATCAAGAAAAACAGTTCCACCATCAGCAAGTTCAAATTCACCTTTGTGATCTTTGTCTGCTCCCGTAAAAGCGCCTTTTTTATGACCGAATAAAACTGATTCAAAAAGATTTTCTGGAATATTAGCACAGGATATTATTTTAAATGGTTTATTTTTTCGATTAGAGGCAAAATGCAGAGAATAAGCCATTGAAGTTTTTCCTGTTCCGCTTTCACCTTCAATTAGCACGTTGCATACTGAATCTTTTCCGATAATTTCAAGATGTTTTTTTAATTTTCTTGCTTTTTCAGTTTTTCCAAATATATATTTTGAGTTAAGAAATTTGAAATCTGTTTTTTTTGCATAATCCCCTTTTAAATCATCATTACTTAATTTTTTTATTAATTCAGGATAAAAATCATAATTATCATAATTGAAATAATGGAATTTAGCTTCGTTTACTAATAGATTTATTATACTGTCTGGATTTTCATTTGTTTCAAATTCAATAAATTTTTTTGAAAGCTTATTTTTTATGTTAAAAAACTCAATTACGCTTTCGGTCAGAGTTTTTTTTGTATTATTAATTAAAGTTACACTTTTAAATTTTTTGCGCAGTTTTATAATACCCGGGTCTTCAAATGTGATTATCCAGGTAATGGTATTATTATTGTCAGATATTATTTTAAAAATTTTTTCTGTATTTTTTAAAATATTTTCATCAGTTGAAGCTAGTCCAAAAATAAAAATTTTAGAGTTTTTATAATTGCTGAGTTTATTTAAAGTATAATCGAAAGTTTTTGATGAACCAATTAAAATATCACAGTCGGGGTTATCTGTAATAAAGGCGGCTGATGAAAGTGCACCCTGCTTGTCCAGCATAGTTATAATAATTTTTTTACCTGTCATAATTTGATTATAGCATATCAAAATTTGATAGTCAAATATTATAACAGTTAATAAGTTACCGGAGTTTTACTCCTTGGATTACTCATTACCGATTACGCTCTTAACTTACTCACTTATTCACTTGTTCACGGCTCCACCAGTCACTGCTTTATTAAACTTGACATTTCGGTTTTTTTTCGGTATTCTTAAAAAATAGCTTAAAATAGAGAAAAAAAGAGATATAAAATTTTTGGCACGGATTTTGTAATAATACCATCAAATGAAAAAAATGGAGGTAAAATGGTAGAAAATAATTTAAGAGAGGGTAACTTCAGATCTTCGTGCCTGAATAATATTTCTGAAAATAATTTACTGAAACTTATTGAAACCTTTAACTTTATCTGCGATGGTAAAAGTTATTTTCTTCAGAAAGTTAACGAATGTATGGATTTTTATTATACTCAGACTGAATGCTCAGCGTTGAATAATGAAGAAAGCCAGGAAGCACTCGACTGTCTGATTAATGAAATAATGTTTCTGTATAAAAATGAGAATAGAATGGATCAAAATGAGAAAGATGGACTGCTTTTTCAGCTTTGTGTTTTCTTTCTGTCTATGGATGAGAATATCAGAATGTTTTCAATCATGAACGATATGGTGTCAGGTGTGGCAAAATTTGGACTGTTAATGCTTTATGCTATTAAACTTTCCAATTCATGCGGCAAAGTTTATGGTGAGATTTATTTTGAAAAAGCAAGAAAAATGGTTGAAGCCAACGAAGAAGTAAAAAATATGCTTATAAGAGCAAAAAATATTTAAAAATTACCGCAGGACAAACTGTTTTTAGGTATAATAGAAGCAGTGAGTCGGGGTCAAGCTCTCGATCATTCGTACATTTGATAAAATGTCGTAATGTTGAGACTTGACCCCTAAGTGAGTAAATAAGAAGCAGTGAGTAAGTGAGTAAGTGAGTAAGTGAATAAGATAAAACCGTAATCGAAAACATGCAAAAACTAAATCAAGGGGGATTTAAAATGACTAAAGAAACTGCAAAAGAAACAAAAACAAATCAGGTTGAGAAAAAAGACGATGGCAGAAAACAGGCTTTAGAGCTTGCAATAAGCCAGATACATAAAAATTTTGGTAAAGGTTCAATAATGCTTCTGGGTGATAATACCCATAGAGCAAATGTTGAAGTAGTATCTACCGGTTCAATTCTTTTAGACGATGCTCTCGGTGTGGGTGGTTTTCCAAGAGGAAGAATAATTGAAGTTTTTGGTCCTGAATCATCAGGTAAAACAACTCTTGCAATGCATGCTGCTGCAGAATGTCAGAAAAAGGGTGGGGTAGCCGCGATAATTGATGCAGAACACGCTTTTGACCCAATTTATGCTGAAAAACTTGGTATTAAAACCGCTGATTTACTTATAGCACAGCCAACAACCGGGGAAGAAGCTCTTCAGATAGCAGAAACACTTGCAAGAAGTAATGCGGTTGACCTTGTTGTAATCGATTCAGTGGCAGCACTTGTTCCTGAAGCTGAAATAAAAGGTGAAATTGGTGATAATTTTATTGGTCTTCAGGCAAGACTAATGTCTCAGGCTTTAAGAAGAATGGCTGGTGTTTTAGCTCGCTCAAATACAGTGGCAATTTTTATAAATCAGATAAGAGAGAAAATTGGTATAATGTTCGGTAATCCTGAAACAACACCAGGTGGAAGAGCTTTAAAATTTTACTCTTCAGTAAGAGTAGAAATAAGACGTAAAACCACAATTAAATCAGGTGACGAACTTGTTGGTAACAGAGTTACAGCAAAAGTGGTTAAAAACAAAGTTGCACCTCCTTTCAAATCAGTTGAATTTGATATAATGTATGGTCTCGGTATCTGTGGATACTCTGAAACAGTTGATCTTGCCGTTGAAAACAACATTATTAATAAAGCTGGGGCATGGTATTCTTACAATGATACAAAACTTGGTCAGGGTAAAGAAAACACAATAACCCTTTTAAAAGAAAATCAGGAACTTTATTCTGAAATCAGAAACAAAGTAATAAACATTATAAAAAAATAAAAACCCCTGGGGTCTGTGCGGTAAAAATTTACTAAAGTAAATTTGGACGGCCTGACCCCTCGTTTCACTGTGCGGTAAAAATTTACTAAAGTAAATTTGGACGGCCTGACCCCTCGTTTCACTGTGCGGTAAAAATTTACGGAAGTAAATTTGGACGGCCTGACCCCTCGTTTTTTTTCTCATTTGAAAATGTTTCAAGTTGGTGTTAATATAAATAGTTATGGAATATAATTTTTTAGATTTAACATTGACACCACATGATAAAAATAATATTGAACTAAAAATCTCTTATCTATTTCATCGTCACACACCTAAAAACGACTATGAGGTAGAAACATATTTTTTTATTCCAAAAAATCTTGCAGTTAATGAAAGACAGTTATCCAATAATGATTTTTATAAAAGACTTCATAATTATGTAAGACTCAAAACTCCACAGATTAATCTCGACTGTGTATCAAACCTTAAACCGTCCTCACCACTGATTAATCTTGAAACAGCAATTAATAATCTTATACTTAATCCCGGTGATTATAGATTAGCAAAAAAATATGAATATGAGATAAAAATGGCTGGCTCAATAATAAAAAGCTCATTAAGAGATTATACAGAATTTATAAGAGATAAAAAACCAGCTGAAAATGACAGAATAAGACTTTTAAATCAATATCTGAAATATTCTGAAAGTATTCTGGCAAATATTTCAAGATTATGGGAAACAATATGTATCCCTGATTTTACTGAAAGTCTTCTTAAACAGTTTTTGTGGTTTGAAGAATATGTTTTGATTACAATAAATCTTTATTCAGGTGTTTTATGTGAAATAGTAAAAAAAAGAGCTAATACTGAACGTGAAAAAAATCTTGCCGAACAATTTGAAAATCTTATTAATAAAAATTTGAATTACAGGCAGGTGAAACATAATGAACCACTGCCTCAGACAGAAACAGATAAAGAAAGATATGTCCGAAAAGCAAGAATTTTAAAAAAATTCATATCAAGTGTTTTATTTTTAAACATATCTGTAAATGAAGAAAAGAAAAAAATGGAACATATTTTTTATGCTTTTGCTGCTGGTATTTCTATGATTTTTGCCACTCTTTTCGCGTTTTATTTTAATTCAAAATATGGTAATTATTCTTTTCCGCTTCTTGTAGCCCTTGTAGTTTCATATATGGGGAAAGATAGAATGAAGGCAATGGGGCAGGAATTTTCAAATAGATTTTTATATAAGCATGGATTTGACCATAAAATTAAAATTACAGTTCCTGATTTTAAAAACAGTATAGGATTTTGCAGAGAAAAAATGAGATTTCTCAAGGAAAAGGAAACCGATGATAAAATTAAAATTTTGAGACAGCTTGAAGACAGTGATAAATTAATGAAAGATGTAATTGGTGAGACAATTTTATATTACAGAAAAAAAATTAATTTATTTACCGACAGAATAAATATGATATATCCGGAAATTAACGGAGTAATAGATATTATAAGATACAGCATGGTTGATTTTCTTGAAAATATGGATGATCCTAAAACTTCACTTTACATACCTGAAAAAGATGGATTCAGATGGACTTCGGCTAATAAAGTCTATGTTGTTTTTTTTGTGGCAGTTTTAAAATTTAACAATAAGGAAATTATTAAAAATTACAGAATTGTTTTAAATAAAAATGGCATTGTAAAAATAGTTGAAGAAAAAGCTCAGAAATTATAAAAATTGGAGAGTTCATGGCAAATATTTACGTTGCGTTTTCCTGTTTTACAGCTTTTCTTACAGTATTCATGGGTATTTATGTTTATAATTTAGACCCTAAATCAAGGCTGAATCGTGTTTTTTCCATATATTCCATCGTAATTCTTTTTTATAATATTGGTTTTGTTATATCTCATTTTTCGTTTGAAAAAAACTGGGTAAGATTCTGGTATAAATTTTCTGCAGTTTCCTGGTGTTTTTATACTGTAATGTTTTTATTTTTTATTTTAGAATTCACTGGAAAACTTAAAAAATTAAAATCTTATGAAATTTTTTTAATAATACTTCCATCTATAATTTTTTATATCAAAGAAATGACAGGTGATTTTCTTGTAAAAGATTTTTATCTGAAACATTATATATGGCATACAGTAAGGGTAGGTGGGATATGGGGAAGAGTTTTTCTTATTTATAATTTTTTATATATTATTATTGCAACAGTTTATGTTTATGTATGGTATGGCAGAAACAAACATAAAAATAATCTGAGTTTAAAACAGCTTAATATTATTATTCTTTCAGCCTGGATGACAGCTCTTGGTAACATTATCGTCAGCAGTGTAACCAGTTTTCAGCAGACACTTAACGTGCCTCCACTTTCCCACTTTTTCTCGTTTTTCTGGCTTACCGGGGTTTGGTATGCAGTTATCAGATACAGATTTATGGCGTTGACCCCAACACTTGTTAGTGATGAAATATTATCTCGAATTTCAAACTATGTAATTCTTCTCAATCATGAAAACAGAATAGCTCTAATCAATCAGGCACTTTTAAAGGAAACAGGTTTTCAGGAAAACGACATAGTAGGATTAAATATTCATCATATCATACCTGATAAGATTGAAAACTGGATTGATGAATCTATTAAAAACAGACAATCTATTCATAATATCATGCTTGATTATAATACTGATTCTCAGGAACATATTCCGACAGTAACTTCTGTTGAAGCGATTTTTGATAATGCGGAAAGATATATTGGTACACTTATTATAGGTGAAGACATCAGATATATTAAAAAACTTGAACATGCTAAAAATGATGCAATTAAAGCAAATAATGATAAAAATGAATTTATAAATAAAGTTACCCACGATTTGAAAGCACCATTGACAGTAATAATGGGTATGACTGAGCTCATGGTTAATCGAAACCCGAATCCTAATCATATAAAATTTCATGAAAAAGTGTTGAAAGCTTCAAGAGATTTGCTTATTCTGATTAATACAATATTAGATGTGTCAAATATTGAAACAGGTAAACTTCTGCTTGAAAAAATGCCTTTTTCATTGAAAGAAGTTATTGAAAATCTAAATTTGAATGGATTAAAAAACATAAAAACAGAGTTTATTGTAAATGAGAAAATTCCTCCTGTAATTTATGGAGACAGATATCGAGTAAATCAGATTTTTGAACTTTTAATAAACAATTCATTGAAGTTCAGAGAAGATGGTGTATTTGAATTTAAAATAAATATGCTCAAAAAAGAAAATAATAAAATTCTGGTTGGATTTTCAACTTCTGGCAATTCAATTTATGCTGTAAATAATGAAAGTCTTGGATATTTTATTGCAAAAGAATTAATAAGAAAAATGAATGGCAAGTTATCTCTGGAAAATTCTGGAGAAAATGTTAATATAATGTTGAACCTTGAGTTTGAAATACGTGATTAGAATTTTTACCTGAAAAAGGAGGAAAAATGTCAAAGCATACTGTTATGATAACTGAAACTGCTTTAAGAGATGCTCATCAGTCCCTTTACGCTACAAGAATGGGTGTTGAGGATATGCTTCCTGTTTTATCTTCACTTGATGAAATAGGATATTATTCACTTGAAATGTGGGGAGGGGCAACTTTTGATTCCTGCATTAGATATTTAGGGGAAGATCCCTGGGAAAGAATTTCCAAAATCAAAGAAAAAGTAAAAAAAACAAAACTTCAGATGCTGCTTCGAGGTCAGAATATTCTTGGTTATCAGCATTATCCCGATGATATTGTTGAAAAATTTATAAAACACGCTTCTGACAGAGGGATAGATGTTTTCAGAATATTTGATGCCTTGAATGATATAAGAAATATGGAAAAAGCAATAAAAGAAGTAAATAAAAATGGGAAAATTGCTGAAGGAACAATATCTTATACAGTAAGTCCAGTCCATACAAATGAAATGTATGCTGAACTTGCAAAAAAACTTGAAAATCTTGGGTGTGATTTAATCTGTATTAAAGACATGTCAGGAATACTTACACCAAAAAATGCTTACGAACTGGTTTCTTTATTAAAGAAAACTGTAAAAATTCCAGTTCATCTTCATTGCCATTACACAAGCGGAATGGCTACAGCAACCTATGTTAAAGCTGCAGAAGCAGGTGTTGACATTGTTGACTGTGCAATATCCAGTGTAGGGTTTGGAACCAGTCAGCCTGGAACAGAAACCGTGGTGGCTTCTCTGCAGGGATTTCCTTTTGAAACTGGACTTGATTTAAAAAAACTTACTAAAATTTCAGAACATTTTGAAAAAGTAAAAGAAAAATCTTTGAAACCTTATGGCTCATCTGCCACAAAAGTAAATGTTGATGTTTTAATAAATCAGATACCAGGTGGAATGATTTCAAATCTTGCCAACCAGCTTAAAGCTCAGGGGCTTCTGGAAAAACTGCCTGAAGTGCTTGAAGAACTTGTTCATGTAAGAAAGGATTTGGGTTATCCACCGCTTGTTACTCCTACAAGTCAGATTGTGGGAACGCAGGCTGTGTTTAATGTAGCTCTTGGTGAAAGATATAAAAATATTCTTGGTGAAACGAAAGAATATATTAAAGGTATGTATGGAAAAGCTCCTGGGAAAATAGATGAAGAGCTTATGAAAAAAGCACTTGGTGATGAAAAGCCAATAGACTGTCGTCCAGCTGATTTACTTAAACCGGGATATAAAAAATTTAAAGAAGAAAGTAAAGATTTTGCAAAAACAGAAGAAGACGTACTCACTTATGCTTTATTTCCACAGGTAGCTGAAAAATTCCTGAGAGCAAAATACAGTGGTACACTTGATGAAATAAAAGAAAAACCGTTTTCAATCCCAAAAAGCACTGAAAATCTGAAAAAACATAAAATGTTTGTCAAAGTTGCCCAGAAAGAATTTGAAGTTGAAGTTTTTGAATAAAAAATATTGGGGGGAGAGATCCCCCCTCCGCAATTCTCCTTTTTTTTCGATTATTTTAAAAAACAATTTATAAGATATTTTTTTTCCAAAATCATAAAATTTATTCCAAAAAATAATTAAAAATTTTTATCAGTCGATAAATTAAGTGTAAAACATTAGGGAGATTATAATGGAAACAACAATAGAAACACTAAGAGATATTACTATAATAAAAATCGAAGGTGATATTGACTGGGGAGACGAAACAGAAATTCAGAATACTGTCAAAGACCTTATTTACAGAAATAATTCAAAAATAATAATTGATTTCGGTGAGCTTAATTACTTCAGCAGTTCTACAATAGGAATTTTTATAAATCTTCATAAAATTGCAAAAAAAATGTACACTCAGATAGTGTTTGCAAACTTATCAGATTTTGCCTTAAAACTATTTGTAACCTCAAAACTCGATTCTCTCTTTATTATTAAAGATTCAGTAAAAGAAGCAGTAGAGAGTTTTAATCAGTAATCTTATTTGAGACCAGCAATTTTCTATGAAGTATTTTCGTAATGTTTTTATGCTTTTTTGCTGTCGCCCCGGCATAGACTTTGCTTTAGTAAAGTGTAATGTTGCTATCGCAACATGTGATGGCTTTCAGCCATGTAAAGACACCTGAAGGTGTCAGTAAAGTTGACTATCGTCAACAGTTAAAGATTTTTCGGATTACGTATTACAGTTTACGTTCTTATTTTATTCATTGCTCTTATATTTTGTAGGGGCAGAACACTGTTCTGCCCGGCTTCTATATTGAGTTTTTCCCTTCGTTGTCATTCCGCGTACGCAGGAATCCAGCGTCCCTGGTTTTAGTCTTGCTGTTTTTAATCAAATTCAGATACTCTCCGGGTAACGGCTATTATTTTTTTATCCTTAAAATATAGAACAAAATAAATATCCTCTTTCAGATGCCACTATGTCTGTTCTTGCTATGTTTATGTTAAATTTACCTAAACACTTAATCATATCAATTCGTCATATAAAATAATTTGTTATATGATTATAGGAGGAGGATTTATGGAAAATAAAATTCTTGAACTGGCAGAAAAACATAAAATAAAAATTAAAGAAAATTCAATTAAAATTGATAACTCAGGTCTTGATTTTCAAGTTGCATTTTGTTCAGATTCAAATAACAGAGAATGGGTATTTAGAATCCCCAGAAGAGATGATGTTTTTCCAAGAACAAAAGTTGAAAAACAGGCACTTGATATTGTTAATTCGGAAAAATTCAGTTTTCAGGCTCCAGATTATAAAATATATTCTGAACAATTAATAGCTTATCCAAAACTTGACGGGTTCCCTGTAGGGACTATTTGCCCTGAGAAAAAAATGTATATCTGGGCAGTCGATATAAATAATCTACCAGATAATTTTTTTAATACATTAGGTAAAGCTCTTTTTGAACTTCATAACATTGATTTGATTAAATTAAATGGAACTGATATCAAAATTCAGACTCCTCTTCAGGTCAGGGCTGATATGAAAGCCCGCATGGAAAAAGTTAAACATGAATTTGGTGTAGGTGAAAAACTATGGGAAAGATGGAATAAATGGCTTGAAAATGACAGTTATTGGCCTGAAAAATCAGGGTTTATCCACGGTGAGCTTCATGCGGGTCATATTTTAATTGATTCTTCTGTAAATATAACTGGTTTTATAGATTGGACTGAGGTTAAATACTCAGATTTGGCAGGTGATTTTTCAGTATTCAACAAAATTTTTGGTGATAAAAATCTTGATAAACTTATAAAAGCATATCAGAATAACGGTGGTTATATATATAAAAATTTTAAAAATCATATAATTGAATATATTGCAGCATATCCAGTAGGGGTAGCAGAATACGCAATGATTTCAGGTATGGATTTTATAGTTGAAATGGCTAAAAAAGAATTGCAGGTTATTTGATGAAATTGGAAAATTTCAAGATAAAATGTTAAAATAACTCTATGTCACTGAAAGTTTATTCATATACAAAACAGCATACTCTTATAAATCATCTTATTAATGTGATTTATAATAATAATTCGCCAGTTGACCCTTTTAAAAAAGAAAAAATTATTGTTCAATCTGCTGGTATGGCAAAATGGCTTCAACTTAAAATCGCTCAGGCAAAAGATGTTTGTTTTAACATTGATTTTATATTTCCTAATAATTTTATTGAGGAAATTTTTGAACTTTCCTCAATTATAAAAAATGATTTATCTGCTAATCTTAATTCAGACACCATGCTTTTTCAGATTTTAAAATATATACCCGAGTTTGCAGAAAATGACAATGATTTCATCACAATAAAAAACTATCTTAATTCCAGGCAGGAATCTGGGCTCAAACTTTATAATCTCTCAGCAAAAATAGCTTATATTTTTGATCAGTATATTATTTACAGACCTGAATGGATTAAAAACTGGAAGCTTGGAAAATTTAATACTGATAATATTTTTGATGAAAAATGGCAGTCAAAACTTTTTCTTAAAATAACAGAAAATTATAAAACAAAAGCCGATTATTACTATGAATTTATTGAAAAAACAGATTTGAATAATATAAAAAATCTTCCTGATAGAATATGTGTTTTTGGAATTTCAAGCCTTCCTGAATATTATGTAAAAATTCTGGAAAAATTATCCCAAAAATGTGAAGTAAACATTTTTTTTCTAAATCCTACTACTGAATTCTGGGGAGATTTAATTAAAGAAAAACAGAAAAATATTAAAGAAAACAAATCAATGAAAGCAGGAATAGACCCCGAGCTGCTCCATTTTGAAACAGGTAATGAACTTCTTGCTTTTCTCGGGAAAACAGGGCAGGATTTTTTTAATCTTCTTAACGATACACAATATTCTGAATGGATTGATGAAGATTATAATAATGAAATTTATAAAAATAACACTTTACTTGATAAAATTAAAAACAGTATTTATTTCCTTGAGAAAGACAAAAATAATATTATTGATGAAGAAAATCTCAGTATTCAGATACATGCCTGTCACAGCAAAGTTCGTGAGCTTGAAGTGCTTAAGAATATACTGCTTAAAATTATTTCAGAAAACCCTGATATTAATCCTGAAGATATAGTTGTAATGGCTCCTGACATTGAGGAATATTCCCCCTATATTCATGGAATATTCGGTTCTGACAGAAAATCTGAATTTTTCCTTAATTATTCGGTTTCAGATGTAACATTAAATAATCAGAGTCAGGTAATTTCACTTTTTAATTTCATGCTTGATTTTGTCAGTTCAAGATTTAAAGTTAATGATTTTTTTAAAATAATATCTGATGAGGTTATACTTGATAATTTTGGTCTGAGTTTAAACAGTGTTGAATACATTAAAAAATGGCTTTATGAAACAAAAATATGCTGGGGAATTGATAAAGAACATAGAAACAAAAATGTTGAATTTCAATATGATGAATTTTCATTTGACAGAGGATTTGATTCAATGATGGCTGGATTTGCAATGACAGCAGAAGATTCAAGCTATAATGGATTATATACTTATGACGAAATTGAGGGGCAGAACGGTAGATTGCTGGGAATTATCACTGAAATATATTCAAAATTAAAACAGATGAACAGTTATTCAGAAAAAAAATTTTCAATTATTGAATGGGTGGAAAAAACACTGAATTGTTTTAATTTCATGTTTATAAAAACAGAAAATCACGAAAAAGAAAAAAATTATGTTCAGGTTTTTTTAAACAATATTTTAAACAATGAAAAAATAAAAGAGTTTAATGAAGAAATTTCATACAATGTTTTTAAACAGTTTGTTTCTGACAGATTAGGGGTTGAAAAAATCGAAAGAGGTTTTTTATCAGGCGGTATAACATTTTCTTCAATGCTTCCCATGAGAAGTGTGCCTTTTAAGGTTGTATGTCTTATTGGAATGAATAATCAGAGTTTTCCCAGAAATGATAATAAACTGAAGTTTGATCTTATGGGAATAAAATATAAACCGGGTGATAGAAGTCTGAGAGAAAGTGATAAATATCTTTTTCTTGAATCGATTTTATCTGCTGAAAAATATTTGATTATCACCTATGAAGGTATTAATTTTAAAGATAATACAAGAAAAGTTCCATCAATTACTGTCACAATGCTTATTGAATACATTAAATCAAACTACTGTTTAAAAGATAATCATGAAATTGAAAAAAAACTTGTATTTCATCATAAAATGCAGCCATTTAATTCAGAATATTTTTTAAAAAGTTCAGCATATTATTCATATTCTGATTTTGATTATCAGATAGCTGAAAAATTAGCAGGTAAAACATCTAAAAAACAAGAGGCAAAAAACATAAAAAAAGATTTATTATTGTCTTCTGATAAAGAAGATGAGCTTCAAAAAGATTTTTTTATGGATGAAATAATCAGATTTTTCAAATCACCTTCCAAGTATTTTGTAAATAATACCCTCGGGATGTATATTTCTGAGTATGATACTAATCTCAGTGATGATGAATGTTTTAATCTTGAAAAAAAAAGTTATATAATAAAAAAAATAGTAGATGAACATATTCAGAATAATTCTGTCTTAGTAAATAATTTTTTTAACAGAGACCTGTATTTTATGCTTCCCCCTGGTGGATTTGGAAAACTTGAGATAAAAGACCTGTTATTAAAGACTGAGAAATTAATGAGTAAAATAAATAAAATTACTCATGGAGTATTACCTGTTACAAAAGAATTTGAAGTAATTAACCGTGAATTTAATGTTAAAATCAGAATTGAAAACTTTGTTCCAGATGTTGGTCAAATTTTATATTATCCAGCAGAAAGACTTTATAACAATAATCTTTTAGAAATCTGGTTAAGACATGTTTTTCTTGGATTAGTTGGTTTAAAACAGCAAAAGCAGTTAAAAACATATTATATTAACTTAAATGAAATTTATGTTTTTGAACCTTTGAAAAATGTTAGTGAAATTATTGAAAACCTTGTTGAGATTTACAGAGAAAATAAAAAGGGCGAATTTGTATTTTTCCCAAATTCAAGCGTTGAATTTTACAAAACTTATATGGAAAAACTTGAAAAATTTGATGAAGAAAAAGCTGTCGAAGAAGGAATTAAAGAAGCTTTTAAAAAATGGAACGGGAATTATAAACTCACAGGCGAAAAAGAATTTGATTATAATAAATTTATTTTTAAAGAGCAGGATATTGTTAAAACTTCAGAATTTGTTGAAAACAGCCTGAAAGTATTGAAAGGACTGGAAATACCTGAAAACACTTATGAAAATTTTTAATGTGGAAACAGCCGAACTTTCCGGTGTAAATCTTATAGAAGCTTCTGCCGGAACAGGTAAAACATATAATATTGCAGGCATTTATCACAGGCTTGTTGTTGAAAAAGAAATGAAACCTTCAGAAATTCTTGTGGTTACATTTACAGAAGCGGCTACTTCTGAGTTAAAAGACAGAATACTTGTAAAATTGAATGAAGAATATGATAAAATAAAAAAAGAAGATAATAATATAAAAAACAGGCTGAATCTGAAACTGGCAATAAATTCATTTGATGAAGCTTCAATTTTTACAATTCACGGATTCTGTAAAAAAGTTCTTAATGAAAATGCATTCGAAGCAGAATCAATGTTTAATTTTTCCATTGAAAAAAATGGCGAAACAATTATTTCATCGCTTGTAAAAGATTACTGGCGACAGTTTTTTATGCCAGAAACACCTGAATATCTTGAAATGCTTGAACAATCTGGTCTTAATGAAAATTCCATGATTTCTCTTGTAAAAGAAGCTGTTGAAAATCCAAAATCTAAGATAATTCCTGAATACAGAGAAATACCTGAAAAAGAAATGTTTGATTCTTATAATAAATTTATTGAAAAATTTAAAACAGTAAAAAATATTTTTAAAGACGAAAAAGAAAATATATACAGAATATACTGTAACGGGAAAATTCATGCTGGTAAAGTAAAATCTGATAACGCAATGGAAAAAATTCAGAAAATTGAACAGTTTTTTGTAAGTGGCGACTTTGAAATGCTTAATGGTAAAGATTTAAATGCTGCTTCATGGGAGTATTTAACAAATAATATTAAAATAAATGTGGAGCCTGAAAAAGATTTTTACAATATTTTCTTTGTAGAGTTTGATAAATTAAAAGAAGAACATCAACAGAGCATAAAAAAAATTAATGAGCATTTTTCATGGCATAAACACAACATTGTAAAATATGTAAAAAATAAAATTGATTTTGAAAGAGAAAAAAGAAATATATCAACATTTTCTGATTTGATAAGAGATGTATGGAATGCAGTTGAAAAATCACAAAATAAAAATCAGAATGGACTTGTTGATATAATAAATAAAAAATATAAAGCAGTTTTAATTGACGAATTTCAGGATACAGACAGTGTTCAGTATGATATATTCAATAAACTTTTTTTTGAATCCGGTAAAATATCTTTTATGATTGGAGACCCAAAACAGTCAATTTATAAATTCCGTGGAGCTGACATTTATTCATATATTCAGGCAGGAGAAAAAGCTGAAAATAAATATACTCTGGAAAATAATTATCGTTCATGTCCAGAACTTGTTGAAAGTGTAAACTATATTTTCTCTTTAAATCCAAATCCTTTTAAAAATCAGAAAATTAAATTTATAAAAGCAGGTTCTAAATCAGATAAAGTGAAATTTGAAAATCAGAAAAGTATGGAAATTATTTATGTAAAAGAAAAATCTAACAATAAAGATAAATACCAAGATATAATAGCAGAGCATAATGCACTTGAAATACTAAAACTGCTTGATGAAAACAGTAATATTACACCTGAAAACATAGCCATACTTGTCAGAACAAACGAACAGGGTGAAATAATTAAAAGTAAATTGCAGAAATATGGAATACCATCAGTGACATATTCAGAAACTGATGTTTTTGAAACTGAAGAAGCTGAGCATTTGATTAAAATTTTAAAAGCAGCAGCTGAACCTTTGAATATATCAAATTTAGGAAATGCACTCTGCACATTTTATATAGGTAAAAATCACAATGAGCTAAGAAAAATACTTGATAGCGAAAATGATGCCGAACTTGTCCTTTTTCAGGAAAAATTTACCTTGATACAAAACTGTTTTAACAGTTTCGGAATAAGTCGAGCAGTTAATCTTTTTGATTCCCAGTTTGAGGTGTATCAAAATCTGCTTCAATATGATGATTTTGAGAGAAAAGTTACAAATTACCGACATTTAATCGAGTTGATACAGGAATATTCAATTAAAGGCAGGAAAAGTCTTGAAAATATAATAAAATGGATGATAGACAGAAAAAATCTCAAACTGAGTTCAGAAGAAAGCGAAGAAAAAGAGTTAAGACTTGAGAGTGATGAAAAAGCTGTAAAAGTAATTACAATGCATAAAAGCAAAGGATTGCAGTTTGAAACAGTTTTCTGCCCGTTTTTCTTTGCACCCGCGAGCAATTCTAAGGCAGAACATTTTAAATATAATGACACTGAAAAGCCGGGGAACACATTAATCAACCTTGAAAAAATCGGTAAAGAAATGGTTGAAATCGAAGAAGATGAAGAAAATATGAGACTTTTTTATGTTACATTAACAAGAGCAGTTAAAAAATGTGTGGTATATTTTCCAGACCATAAAGATAGTTTTAAAACACCACTTGGATATCTGCTTGGATTAGAACCAGAATCAGACTGGGTAACAGATTTTGAAAAAGCGTTTAAATCCAATCCAAATATTGATTTTAAAATAATTGATGAAAATTTTGAAAAAACAGATAAAAAATATAATAGAAAATTTAATCAAAAACTTGAGATTTTGAAATTCCCTGAGGAAAGAAAAATTGATAATTCATTCAGAATACATTCTTACAGCTCAATTACACATGGAGCTTCAAAAAACGATATTTTTGAAATATATCCCGATGATGAAAAAAACAATGTTGAAATTATAGAAGAAAATATAATTGAAAATAAACTGACAGTTTTTGATATACCAAAAGGAGCAAACACTGGAAATTTTTACCATGAAATACTTGAAGAAATTGATTTTAAAATACAAAAAGAAGAACTTAAAAAAATTGTTGAAGAAAAAAGCATGAAATATTCAATAGATTTAAAGTATAAAGACGTGATTACAGAAAATATTTCAGATATATTGAGTGTAGAACTTGCAGGACTTGGATTCAGTCTGAAAGAAATACCAGAACAGGACAGAGTAGTAGAAAGCCAGTTTTATATGAAAGCTGAACTTACAGATGGTGAAACAATAAAAAAAGAAATAATTAAACAAACAGGGGTGGACCAGGCTGACTTAAAGTTAAATATTGATAAATTCAGAGGATTTTACACAGGATTTGCCGACCTTGTATTCAGAAAAAATGGTAAATACTATATACTGGACTGGAAAACCAATTATCTGGGGAATAAAATCGAAAATTATTCAGCAGAAAATCTGAAAAAAGATATGATAAAAAATCTTTATACAGTTCAGCATTCAATATACAGACAAGCCCTGGAAAAATACCTTGCCAGTAGAATCCCTGATTATTCAACCGAAAAATACTTCGGAGGTGTAATATACCTATATACCCGTGGAATCCTCCCCCACCAACAAAATACTTGGGGTCAGATCGTCCATTGTCCATAATTATAGTTATATAAATTAAACTTTATTAATGTTAAAACAATTTAAAGGAATTATAGGGAAAATTATGATTAATGCTTTTTTGGATAATACTTGTTTTGAATTGATAGATATTCATTTTGGGTATTTTTTATCTAAACTATCTGAAGAAAATAAAGAGATGCAGTTGATTCTTGGTTCAGTAATATCGAAGTTTTCAAGAGAAGGTCATTCCTGTATTAATAAGAATATGTGTGAAAGTTTTTTAAAAAATAAGAATTTTTCAGGTGATTTTGATTGGGAAACTGCAATTTCAGATAAAATTACAACTGGTAATTCAACTGAATATAAACCGTTAATTTTTGATGGTGGAAGATTATATCTTCATAAATATTATGAATATGAAAAAATGATTATAAATAAAATTAAACATTTATCTCAGAAAGAATTTCATCCTCCTATTCCATTGCCTGAAGTTATTGATTTTTTTAATAAAATTATTGATTCTTCTTCAAATAAATGGCAGAAAATAGCTGCTTTTTTATCGATTTATAAACAATTTGTGGTAATTACTGGGGGTCCGGGCACCGGAAAAACATACACAGTATCAAAAATTATTTCACTTTGGCTTAAAATTAATCCAGAAATAAAAATTGCACTGGCTGCTCCAACCGGTAAAGCGGCAGTTAGAATGATGGAATCTATTAATCAAGCAAAAAAAACATTAACCGAAGAGAGTATTATTGATTTATTTCCAAAAGAAGCTTTTACTATACACAGATTGTTGGGGACTGTTCGCTATTCAACAAAATTCAGGCATAATAAAATTAATCCTTTGCCTTATGATTTAATTATTATTGATGAAGCGTCTATGATAGATTTGCCAATGATGGCTAAATTGTTGGATTCTTTAAGTGAAAATACTCAGATTATTTTACTTGGTGATAGAAATCAGCTGGCTTCAGTTGAGGTTGGGGCGGTTTTTGGTGATATTTGCAGTCAAAACAATGTAGATTCGTTCACTTTAAATTTTATGACTTTGGTTAGTGAAAAGTTAAATTTAATTATGGATGTTTCAAAAAATTCTCGAAAATCAACAGGCTGGATTGAAAATTGTATAGTTGAATTAAAAGAAAGTAGAAGATTCAGTCAAAATTCAGGAATAGGTAATGTTTCTCGAATAATAAATACAGGAAACTATAATTTGTTTGAAAATGAATTTGAGAATAATGATTATTCAGATATTCAACTGATATCGGAGTTTTCAGCGAATATAAGGCGAAATTTGAAAAAATATACAGAAGAAATTTATAATACTTTTTTTAATAAAATAATTAATGATAAAAAGATTAATTTAGAAGAGAAAATAAAAGAAACATTTAATTTTCTAAAGAAATTTAAAATATTGTGTGCTTTAAGAAAAGGAATAACCGGAGTTGAAAATATAAATAATATTATGGAAGATTTACTCGGGTTCAATCAAATTATTTATGATGGAAAACCAATAATTGTCATGGAAAATGATTATAGTGTTAAATTGTTTAATGGAGATACAGGTGTTTTTCTTGAAGATAAAAATGGTAATATTAAAGCTTATTTTCAGGATTCCAACGGCAATTACAGAGCAATCAGTCCAGCGCGACTTCCGATTTATGAATCAGCTTATGCTATGACAATACATAAAAGTCAGGGTTCTGAATGGGAAAAAGTGTTGATTATACTTCCTGATAATAATTTCTCTGAAGAAAACCAGATTCTCACAAGAGAAATATTATATACTGGAATTACTCGAGCAAGAAATCAAGTTGTTTTAGCAGCTAATAAAACAGTTTTGAAAAATACTATATCATCTAAAATTCAACGCTTGAGCGGATTTTGATGGGGTCAGATCGTCCATTGTGCATAAAAGAAAAATATAGTATAATATATAATTATGGCTAGACAATTAAGGATTACATTTGAAAATGCTTTTTATCATGTAATGGCACGTGGAATAAGAAAAGAGTGCATTTTTCCTGACGATTATCATAAATTTAAATTTCTGGAATATTTAGAAAAAAATCTTTTAAAATATGGTGTGGTTTGTTATTCATATTGTGTTATGGATAATCATTTTCATTTATATATAAGAACCACTGAAGCTAATCTTCCGGATTTTATGAAAACTCTTAACAATAGTTATGCTAACTGGTATGTCAAGAAACATGGTTGTTGTGGTGCTGTTTTTTCGGGAAGATATAAGAGTATATTGGTAGAATCAGACTCATATTCGCTGACCTTGGTTAATTATATTCATCAGAATCCCTTTAAAAAAATGGAAATTCTTGATGCTGTAAATTATAATTTCAGCTCGTTAAGATATTACCTTGGATTATCAGCGAAACCCTTTCAAAATTTGGATCGAGAGATGATTTTAGGATCCATAGCTTCTAATGTTGATGAAGCAGTTAAGACATATTCGGTTAGTTTATACAAAAATATTTCTGATAATTATTTGAAAAGAATGACTTATAAAAAAACAATATTAGGTGGTAAAGAATTTATTGAAGAAATAGAAAAAAAAATAGGACCGGATTTTGATAAGACTAGTTATTCATATGATGTGATTGATAAACCAAGAAGTTATCAACAGATTTTAAATTGGGTAATCGAGCTCTCGGGAATTTCAAAAAATGTAATTTTATCAAAAAGGAATAACAATTATTTAAGATTAATCGCGATAAAATTAATATCAGAAAATACGAGGTTGAAAAATAAGGATGTTGGGAAAATTTTTAATATTAAAGGGAATACTGTTACAGGGAATATTAAAAATATAAATCGAATTTTAGAAAATGATCCGAAAATAAAACTATTGTATGAGGAAATATTAAAAAAAATTAAAAAGAAGTAATTATTCAAAGATTTTTAAATCCAGCAATTCTCAATGATGTTTTTTTCGTAATGTTTTTATGTTTTTTGCTGTCACCCCGGCGATGTTTTATGCCGGGGTCCATTGCTTTCAAGTTTTTGTAGGGGCAGAACACTGTTCTGCCCGGCTTCTGTTTTAAGGTTTTCACCAAATCCAGATACTCTCCGGGTAACGGCT
>JBAZDD010000008.1:0-23718 GCA_041654635.1 Candidatus Muiribacteriota bacterium | reverse complement strand
GGATGTATTTTCTGATTTTTTTTATTAAATTTTTCTGCAATGGAAGCCAGCTCAAGAGTGGTTTCAACCGGTTTTATCGAGCGCTGTTTTATAATTTCTCTTGCTATGAGTTTAGATTTTTTTTCTTCTCCATAATTTTTAAAAATATATTCAAGTTCTTCCAAAGAGAAGTTGTTTACGACATCATAAGCTGAAACCTCAAGTCTTGTATCCATTCTCATATCAAGACGTGCTTCTTTTCCAAAAGAAAACCCTCTTTCTTTTTCATCAATCTGATAAGAAGAAACACCAAGATCAGCTATAATTCCATCTACTTTATCTATTCCAAGTTTCAATAGAATATCATCTATTTTCGAAAAATTTTCATTTACAAGAATTACATTATCGTTATTTTCAAATTTTTTCATACAGAAATTTATAGCTTCATTGTCTGAATCAATACCAATTAATAAACCTTCAGATGAAAGTTTTTCAAGAATGAGCGAAGAATGACCACCACCACCAAGGGTGGCATCAATATAAATTCCGTCTTTTTTAATATTAAGAAGATTTATAGATTCATTCAGCAAAACTGATTTATGTTTAAAAGTCATTTTTCTTTCTCTGAAATTTTTTGAGCTCTTTCCTCAAAATCAACTTCAATGTTTTCACTGTAACTGCTCCAGACATCTTTAGCCCAAATTTCTATAGTGTCATAATTTCCATTTATAAAAGCTTCTTTTTCAATTGAAGCATAATTTTTCAGATTCTGTGGTATAACAATTCTTCCCATTTTATCAAGTGAGACTTCCTGCGCTTTTGAATAAATAAGTCGGGTAAACGCTCTGACATCTCTATCAGTAGAAGGTAATTTTGATATTTTTTCAGTATATTGAATCCATCTATGCACCGGATAAATAACAAGACATTTTTCAAATCCACATGTAATTATAAAACTTTCTCCAAGTTCTGAGCGGAATTTTGAAGGAATAATTATACGACTTTTATCATCAATTGTATGGTTATGTTCACCTAAAAACATTAAAAATAAATTCCCGGGTAAAAAAATTTCGGGTTGCAGTTTCCTCAAAAATCAAGCAGGGATTTTTGGCGGTCTTCAGGCGCATATCAGGTCACCTTTTTTGCAAGTTGGCTTATTGAGGACTCTGCAACCCAAATTCCCCACTTTTTGACACTTAATCACCACCAACTTACCACTTAGTTATTATATCAAATCAGTTCAAATTATCAAATTTTTTTTTAAATAAAAAAAGAGGCGGTAAAAAATTGTCCTGTAAAGACAATACCGCCCCTTTTTTTAAGGTCACAGGTTCTAAATCAAAAATAGTTCTTACGAGTTTTACTCCCGCTTCATTCGCGTTTCATCTGTAAAATATCGAACAAAAACAATAACACTCACCACACTCCAGAATAATATAAAGCAATTAATCATCTTTTGACGGAGCCTCCTCATTAAAGCCGAGGTTTCCATCTTCATCTGATTAATGCTTTATTAATTTATTCCTCCGTTATTGTTCGTTTTAATTGTTTTTGTTCTTTGCTTTATCGGATTACGGATTACTCATCACCGATTACGGCTTTTAAGGTTCATTCGCGTTTCATTTAATTTCTTTATAATCACTTCAGCGATATTCTGTGAATTAAAACCAAACTCCTCAAGTACTTTCTTATCTGGAGCTGAAGCTCCAAAACTGTCAATACATACCGAAGCTCCGTCTGGAGAAAAATATTTCTCCCATCCTGAGCTGACACCCGCCTCAACAACAAAAACAGGTAAATTTGAAGGTATAACTTCAGTTCTGTATTTTTCAGGTTGACTTTCAAAAATTTCTCTACAAGGCATACTTACAACACGTACATTAATATTTTTTTCTGAAAGTATTTTCTGGGCTTTCAGAGCCTGTTCGACTTCAGATCCTGTTGCAATTATAACCGCATTTAGTTTTTCAGTGTCTGATAAAACATAGCCACCTTTAAGACATCTTTCGTCAACCTGTTTTAAAACAGGGAGTTTCTGTCTTGATAAAGCAAAACAAACTGGTTTTGAATCAGTAAAAAATTTATGCATGAGATATGCAGTTTCTCTTGCATCAGCTGGTCTGACAACAAACATTCCAGGAATCATTCTAAGTGAGGCAAGATGTTCAACAGGCTGATGCGTTGGTCCATCTTCTCCAACACCAATGCTGTCATGAGTAAAAATATTTACAGCCGGAATATTCATTAAAGAAGAAAGTCTTAAAGCTCCTTTCATATAATCCGAAAAAACGAGAAATGTTGAGCCATACGCTTTAAATTTTTTATTAAGATAAAGCACTATACCATTAACTATTGAGCCCATTGCATGTTCTCTTATTCCAAAATGAATATTTCTACCATCTCTTATATCTGAAGAAAATGATTTAAATTTGTTTAAAAAAGTTTTTGTTGATGGTGCAAGGTCAGCTGAACCACCAATAAAATTAGGCATCAAGTCAGCGAGTTTATTTAAAACAATACCACCTGCTTCTCTTGTTGCATAACTGTCTTTATCAAAATTCAATAATTCTTGATTAAATGGTAGATTATCATAAAATCCATCTATTATTTTATTTAACTCAATATAATCTTGCCCATACTCTGTTTTATATTTTTCAAGTTTTTTATTCCATTCAATCATATTATTTTTAAGATTTTTTCTAACATTTTCAAAATGTTCCATGACATCTTCGTCCACATTAAAAGGTTCTGTGTTAGTAAGACCGAGATTTTGCTTCGCAAGAAGAGCTTCTTTTTCGCCAAGAGGTGACCCATGAACTTCAGAAGTTCCAGCTTTATTCGGACTTCCATATCCTATAACAGTTTTAATTTTTACAAGTGCTGGCTTTTCAGAATTTCTGGCTTTTATGATTGTATTTTTAATGTCTTCGGTATTGTTTCCGTCCTCTACTGTGAAAACATCCCAACCATAAGCTTCAAAACGTTTTTTTACATCTTCGCTTAATGCTAAAGATGTATTCCCTTCAATAGTAATATTATTATCATCGTATAAAGCTATTAAATTTTTGAGTTTAAGATGACCTGCAAGAGAAGCAGCTTCAGCTGTTACACCTTCCATAATACACCCATCACCCATTATTACATATGTAAAATTATCAAAAAGTTTTATATCATTTTTATCAAATTTTGCAGATATATATTCTCTGGCTATTTCCATTCCAACAGCATTGGCAAAACCCTGCCCTAATGGACCTGTTGTTGTTTCGACCCCTGTTGTATGACCAAACTCTGGATGACCTGGAGTTTTACTGCCCCATTGTCTGAAATTTTTCAAATCATCAATTGTTAACCCATATCCAAAAAAGTGAAGCAGAGTGTAAATAAGAGCAGAACCATGTCCTGCCGATAATACAAATCTGTCTCTTCCAATCCATTGAGGATTTTCACCACAATGCCTCATTATATCTTTCCACAATACATAAGCCATTGGAGCGGCACCCATTGGTAATCCAGGATGACCTGAATTCGCCTTGTTAATACAGTCAACTGATAAAGCTCTGATTGTATTTATTGCTTTTTCCATATACTTCCTCCTATTACTCGCTTGCGCTCGTGTAATGTTACCTTTCGGTAACATGTGATGGCTTTCAGCCATGTAAAGACACCTACCGGTGTCAGTAAAGTTGACTATCGTCAACAGTCTAAAATCTGGGCAGAACATGTTCTGCCCCGACAAAAACTTAAAGGCAATATAAAACGGTAATCTGTTATCAGTAATCTGTAATCCGTTAAAATTTTTTTTGCTTTTTTTCAGGTCACTCATTACTCATCACTGATTACGGCTCTTAAGTTTCATCCGCGTTTCATACTATGTCCTGGCCCTTTCCCTATTGTTCTTCCAATTGATGTTATTCTTCCTACCACACAGCTTGCACAATCATCACCGCTTTCATCCACACATGGTTTTCCGGGATAAAGTTGATAACTTTTTCTATATTTCTGTGGTGTAGAATTAGGCATAAAAATATTAGCCCCTCTTTTTAAAGCCAGCTGTCTTCCCTGATATTCAAGCACAGCATCAAAAGCTGTGGTAGCCGGGATATGAGAGTCTGGGTTTGTAAGTCTTAATATGGCAATTACACCAGTAATGTAGTCAATTTCATGTTTAATAAATTCTTCTTTTAATTCTGTTTCAGGATGCGCAATAAAAGGTCCGACTCCAATCATATCCAAGTCAAGCTCACGACATTGATTAATATCATTAACTAAATCATTATCATCAGCACCAGGAAGACCTATCATAAAACCAGACCCTGTCTGAACTCCAATTTTTTTTAAAACTTTCAAACAATTTATTCTGTTATCGAAATCACCATCGGGATGAAGTTTTTTAAATATTTCTCTGTTAGATGTTTCAAATCTGAGAAGATATCTGTCCATTCCACAATTTTTCCAGTATAAATATGTTTCTTCATCTCTTTCACCAACAGACAAGGTAACAGCAAGTTCTGTTTGTTCTTTAATTGCTTTAATAATTTCTCCCATTTTCTCTTTTGTATAATATGGATCTTCTCCTGACTGTAAAACCACTGTTGTCTGTCCATTTTTTTTAATCTGAAAACATGTTTCTAATATTTCTTCTTTTTCCATTCTATATCTTTCTACATTTTTAATCCGGGAATTTATTCCACAATATAAACAGCTTTTTGAACAAATATTTGAAAACTCAATAATTCCTCTAAGAAAAACTGTATCTGTCATATATTTTTTTCTTACAGAATCTGCCGTTTTATAAATCCACTCTCTTATCTCCAAATTTTTCAGATTAGTAACAAGGTATAATATTTCTTCTCTTGTAAGTCTTTTATTATTCATTGATTTCTGCTCGATAATATCCCTCATTAAAACCTCCGTTTTACTCGCTTGCGCTCGTGTAATGTTACCTTTCGGTAACATGTTATGGCTTTCAGCCATGTAAAGACACCTACCGGTGTCAGTAAAGTTGACTATCGTCAACAGTTAGATCTAATAGGGGTCAGGCCGTCCAATTTTGCTTTCAGCAAAATTTTACTGCACAGACCCCGTTTCATCCGCGTTTCATCCGCGTTTCATTCGCGTTTCATCCGCGTTTCTATTTCCTGTTTCTTTTCATTCTGTTATGTTCTTCAAGTGTTCTGGAAAAATGATGTTTTCCATCTCCTATCAGAATAAAATATAAAAAATCATGTTGTTCATATTCTAATACAGCTTTAAATGCATTTAATGAAAAAAAACATATTGGACCTGGAGGAAGCCCCCTGTTCTTGTAAGTATTATATGGGGAGGATATTTCTAAATCTTTATATGTAAGAGTCGGTTTGTATTCCGGCAAGGCATATTGAACAGTTGCACAGGATTCAAGCAATATATTTTTATCTAATCTGTTAATAAAAACACCTGCCATTTTTCTTTTTTCATCAGCATGCATACCTTCTCTTTCAACAATAGAAGCAAGCACACATGCTTCAAAAAAAGATAGTTTGTCAAAACCGGATTTTTTATACAATTCATAATAGTTTTTATGAAATTTCTCGGCTGCCATTAAAATCACTTCTTTTCCACCAGTTTCAGGCTCAGAATTTACAAAATAAGTATCAGGAGCAAGAAACCCTTCATAATTTTTAAACTGTTTCATATAATCATATTTTCCAATAATATGCTTATATACTTCATTAAATAATTCTTCGCTGTATTTCAAGGTAAATTTTCTTTTAAAATCTTTAAATGTTTCACCCGGAATTATTGTAAATCTGACATAATCAATTGTTTGGACAGTAGTTAATATTTTTTCAATCTGTGATAAATTATATTTGTCATTAAATTTATATATACCAGGTTTAATTTTGCCGGAAGTTTTTTTATGTTTGAAATAAAATTTTATAATATTTTTGTCCACATTAGTAAGTTTCATTTTATTGAGAATAGCATTCAAACTATCTCCACTATTCACTATTAATTCAGTATTTAAAGTAATTTTATAATTTTTAAAATAGTAAATACCTGAAATCAAACTCAAAAAACACAATATTATTAAAGTTAATATTATTTTAATCTTCATTGATTTCATATTCTTTCAATTTTCTGTATAAAGTTGCCCTTGATATTCCTAAAAGTTCAGCAGCAACAGAATAATTATTTCTGTTATTTTCAAGACATTCCATAATTATTTTTTTTTCAATAATTTTTAAATTGTATTCATCTATCTTTTTTTTTGTTTTTTTAATTTTCAAAAAGTCGGGTATATGATTAATAATATTATGTTGAGAGAAAAAAACTTCTTTTTCAATAAAAGACTGTAATTCTCGAACATTCCCCGGCCAATCATAATTTAAAACAAGTTTTTCAAGGTCAGCTGTAATTTTCTGGATTTTTCTGTTAAATTTTATATTATACTTATTTATGAAAAAATTAATCAGCGGCATTATGTCTTCTTTTCTTTCTTTAAGAGGCTTTACTTTTATAACAAGAGTATTAATTCTATAAAAAAGGTCTTCTCTGAATTTTTTTTCACTGACATATTTATCAATATTTTTATTTGTTGCAGAGATTAGTCTGAAATCTGAATTCAAAGTTTCTGAAGAACCTAAAGGAGTATATTCTCTGTTTTGAAGCACTCTTAAGAATTTTGGTTGAATAGATAAATCCATCTCTCCAATTTCATCAAGAAATAATATTCCTCTGTGAGCCTGACCAATTTTACCGTTGTAATTTGCAACTGCTCCTGAAAAAGCTCCTTTTCTATAACCAAAAAGTTCAGATTCAACAAGATCTCTGGGAATTGCGCCACAGTTAAGAGGAATAAATATTTTTTTAGATGATTTTTCAAAAATAGTCCTGGCAATTACTTCTTTACCTGTACCTGAATCACCTGAAATAAGAACCGGAATATCACAGTCAGCAGCTTTATCTATAAGACGACGGACGTCGTTAATATTCCGGCTTACTCCAATAAGACCATCCATATTCAGCTATCTTAAAACGTTTTTATCTTTCACAAAATCTACGATTTTTTTAACCATTTCTCTTGCTGAACCTTCTTCTACCATTTCGCCTTTACCTTTAGGTGCTGGTTTAAAAACTTTTTTTACTTTTGTCGGAGAGCCTTCAAGACCAATTTTGGAAGGTTCAAGAGAAAGATCTGCATTGGTTATTATTTCAATGTTTTTATCAAATGCTTCAAAAATCCCTCTCAGAGATGGATATCTTGGTTCTTCAGAATGAACAAAAGTTAACAATACAGGAGATTTTGCAGAAATTGTCTGATAACCAAAATCTGTTTCTTTTTTAATTTTCAAACTATCTTTTTCAACTTCAAGATTACTTACATAAGTCACTTGAGGAATATCAAGAAATCCTGCGATCTGTGGTCCAACCTGTGCAGTATCACCATCAATAGCCTGTCTTCCACAGAAAATATAATTATAAGAACCTATTTTTTTAATTGCTGCGCTCAGAATATATGAAGTAGCTAGTGTATCTGCACCCGCAAATGCTCTGTCGGTAACAAGATAAGCTTTATCAGCACCCATTGCAAGAACCTCTCTTAAAGCTTGTTCAGCCTGCGGTGGTCCCATTGTAATTACATCAACCTCAAATCCATGCTGTTCTTTAAGCTTTATTGCGGTTTCAAGAGCAAATTTATCTTCAGGATTTATAATACTTTCAACACCTTCTCGCTGTAATGTTCCTCTTGATCTATCCCATTTAACTTCATTTGTTTTTGGAACCTGTTTTACTGTAACTATGATTTTCATTAAAAAATCCTCCATCTGTAATTAATAATATATTTATTTTCTTTCAACCCTTTGCATTGTCATTTCTGATACTAATCTCGTATTATCTTTCTTATTAACATAACCAACTCTTAAATTAGAATTAATAATTTCACCTTTTTCATAATCAAAATCAGTGTTTCTTACTACAAGATAAGTTCTTTCAAAATTATGACCTCTTCCACTTATTGTACAAATTTTATTATCTGTGTCAATTTTAACTATTTCATTTGAAATTTCAACTTGAACATTATTTCCGTCTATATCTGTTGCTGCAATAATATCTTTCCAGGTATCTTTTCCAAAGGTTCTTGGTCTGGGAAGTTGAGGAAAAAAAGGTATGATATCAATAAAATTACTTTCAGTATTACCCGGTTCACTTACAATATCATTTAAATCAACCTGAAAAATCCCCATGATATTGAAACCGAGATCCTGGATAAAAGGTCCAATTCTTTCTCCGTTGTTGACAATAAAAAAACTAACTCTGCTGTTGATTTTGCCATCCTGATTTTTATCATTATTCATCTGAATAAAAACCTCTGCCTGAGACCCACCGGCCATATTTGTTTTAACAGTTAGTTTGTAATTAGTTCTGGAGGAATTAGAATTCTGATATCTTAACAAAACAGGTAATTCTGCATACACAAACGATATGCAGATTATTATTAAAACAAGTATTAAATTTGTTTTATTAAATAAATTATTCATACCTTTTTCTTATTAAAAAATTCAAACATATCATTTTCAGTCATTTCAAGTTTTTTGCCATCCCTGTCTTCAACTTGTATCAGATTATTTTCTGAATATGCTTTTCCAATTATAACCTTAAATGGGATTCCCATCAAGTCAGAATCTTTAAATTTAAACCCTGCTCGTTGAGGTCTATCATCGTAAACCACTTCATATCCCTGTTTTTTAAACTCATTATATAATTCTTCAGCCTTAGAAGAAAGTTCAACCTTATTTATGTCAACAGGAATAACATTAATAAAAAATGGAGTTAAACTTTCTGACCACAAAATTCCTTTGCTGTCAAAATTCTGCTCTATTGCGGCTGCAATAATTCGACTTACTCCTATTCCATAACATCCCATAAGTACGCATTTTTCAGAGTTGTCTTCTGTCACAACTTTTGTATTTGAATTCTGAGTATATTTATCCCCAAGCTGAAAAATATGTCCAACTTCTATTCCTCTTTCAATTTTTAAATCCCCATCACATTTTGAACATTTAAATCTTGAATCTGTCAGGCTTAAATCATAATAATGGACTGCTCCAAGTTTTTCTGAATCTGTTCCTGCATAATGATAATCGTTCTTACCTGCTCCTGTAATCATTTCTTTTTCATTTTCCAGAGACAGATCAGCCATAATATTTAAAGATTTCTGATTACTTGTAATACCTAAAAATCCACTGGAACATCCAAAAATATTCTTAATATCATTATCATCTGCAAGCATAATATTATTACCTTTAACATAGTGCTTAAGTTTCACTTCATTAACTTCAAGATCGCCTCTTATATATACAAGATAAAAATTATTATTTTCATCTTTATACAATATTGATTTAATAAAATTTGAAGAATGAATACCAAAAAACTTTGTCAATTCTTCAATTGTTTTAACATCAGGAGTATGAATTTCGCCAAATTCTTTTAATTCACTTTTAATTCGTGGAGGAAAAGCTGCTTTTGCACTTTCAATATTAGATGCATATGAACATTTTTCGCAATATATAATACTGTCTTCTCCTGTTTCAGCGAGAACCATGAATTCATGCGAAACACTTCCACCAATGTCACCGGAATCTGCCTCAACTGCTCTGAAACGCAATCCACATCTTGAAAAAATATTTGAATATGCCTGATAAAATTTTTCATAAGTCTGACTTAGACATTCTTCTGTTAGATGAAATGAATAAGCATCTTTCATTAAAAATTCTCTGCTTCTCATTACTCCGAATCTTGGTCTAATTTCATCTCTAAATTTAAGTTGTATCTGATAAAGAGAAACAGGAAGATTTTTATAACTTTTAACAATTTTTTTAAATAAATCAGTTATAACTTCTTCATGGGTAGGACCAAGACAATATTCTCTTTTTCCCCTGTCCTGTAGTTTGAACATAAGTTCGCCCATTTTATCCCATCTGCCACTTTCTTCCCATAATTCTTTAGGCTGTAATATTGGCATGAGAAGCTCATGAGCTCCTATTCCATCCAGTTCTTCACGAATAATATTTTCAATTTTTCTTAAAACACGCAAGCCCAGGGGCATAAAAGTATATACTCCTGATGTAAGCTTTGAAATCATACCTGCTCTCATCATAAGGCTGTGACTTGTAACTTCCGCTTCTTTTGGTGTTTCTTTCATTGTAAAACTGAAATATTGTGACATTTTCATATTTTTACTCTCCAATTTTAAGCAATCTTAAAATATCTCTGTAAGTTATTACTAAAATTAAAAAAATCAGAAGAACAAGACCAGCATAGTGTATTGCTTCTTCAATTTTATTACTGATTTTTACTTTCCTTTTAAAAATAAAACTTGCGGTCATTTCAATAAAAATGAAAAAAAGTCTTCCCCCATCTAATGCTGGAAAAGGCATCAGATTTAAAAAACCTATATTTATACTTATAAATGCCATCATGTAAAAAAGAAGAGAAATTCCCTCTCTTGCTTTTTCACCCACTACTGAAGCTATTCCAACAGGACCAGTAAGATTTTTTACAGATACCTGGAAGGTAACTAATTTTTTCAACATATCTATCATTGTATATGTCAGTCTGACAACTGAGTAAAAAGCATTCCCAACAGCCTCAGTAAAAGAAGATGGATTTCCAAAAACTACTTTCGGAGCAATCCCGATAATCCCAAATCCCTCATTTAATATATCTCTTGGAATAACTGTAAATTCATGTATTTCATCGTTTCTCTCAACTGATATTGTAATTTCAGAATTAACTGATTTGTGAATCTGGGTTGAAGCCTGTTCCCATATTAAAATATTATAATCGTTAATCTTTACAATTCGGTCATTTACTTCTATTCCAACTCTTGCCGCTTCCTGTCCTGGAGTAATTTCACCAACAACTGGTTCTTTACCTTGAAAAATACCCATTTCCATAAAATTACTGAAGTTTTTTGGAGGTAATACCAGATCAAAAATTATATCATTTCTGCTTATCTGAAGTTTCATATCAGAGTTTTTATTAAGCATGGCTTTTTCAAAATCCTGCCAGGAATCAATAGAATTACCATTTACATTTAGCACTTTATCACCAAGCATAATACCATTCTGATTTGCATAACTCTCTTCAAGTACAAAACCTATTACTGGTTTTTCAGAAAACAGCGGCTGAGGGGTTCCTGAGATAAATAAAACAAGGAAAAGAATTACGAAAGCCAGCACATAATTCATAAATGAACCGGCACCAAGTGTAAGAAATCTCTGTAAAGCTGTTTTTGAAACAAAAGAGCGGTTCCAGTCATCTTTTACACTATCTTCTTCCATTCCATATAAATCAACAAAACCACCTATCGGAATAGGTCTTAAAACATATTCTGTCTCACCGTATTTTTTTGAAAAAATTTTCGGCCCAAACCCAATTGAAAATTCATTTACTCTTATTCCGAAAGATTTAGCTACAATAAAATGTCCAAATTCGTGAGCCAGAACAATAACAAAAATCACAAATACAAAAGATAATAAACTAACCATTTAACACTCCAATAAAATATAATGCAGGGATTAGAAACACATAACTGTCCATTCTGTCAAGTATGCCTCCATGCCCTGGGATTAAAAAACCACTGTCTTTAATATTTTTTACTCTTTTAAGGATAGAAACTGATAAGTCTCCTGCGGGCGCAAGAGTAATAACAGCAATAACTGCCCAAAAAATGTCTGATGAATAGTTCATAGAGTAAAAAAACATAATTCCAGCAAAAATTACAGCCAGACTACCACCAATAATTCCTTCAATACTTTTTTTAGGACTTATTTTAGCAAAAGGCCTTTTTTTACCATATTTTACACCTGTAAAATAAGCAAGTGAATCGTATAATGCAACCATTACAATAATTGCCCCAAGTAATTTTTTCTGAGAAATAAATAACTGATTCATAATAGAAAACGGTAAAATACAGAACAAGAAATAAAAAATAAGGTTCTGATAGTTTTCAATATTTATGCTATCCATTAAAATATTATAAATAAATAACAGTAAAAAACTTATATAAAATACAGGGACTATATAGAAATATAAATTAAAATAAAAAAGTGCGTGAATAATTAATGTTAATAACAGAATAAAATATCTTAATTTCCTGTTACCTAAAATATTAGACATTTCAAATACCGCTGTCATGCTGATACCACAGAAAAAAATTGCACTTACAGTATTATTTGCATATAAAAAAAAAGTTACTGCAAAAATAAATAAAAAAATTCCACTTATAATTCTTATTATCATTACAAAGCACCAAATCTTCTTTCGCGATTATTATATTCATCTATAATGGCTTCAAATTCTTTTTCAGAAAAATCCGGCCACATGCTTTCTGTAAAGAAAAGTTCTGTATAAGCAAGTTGATAAAGCAAAAAATTACTTATTCTTTTTTCTTTACCTGTTCTTATAAAAATATCGGGATCTGGTATTATGGAATTATAAAGAAAACTTGAAAAAGATTTTTCATCTATTTTATCTTCTGTAATTTTTTCTTTAATAATTTTTTTAACAGCATCCAGAATTTCAGTTCTTCCACCATAATTTAACATAATATTTAAATAAAGAGAAGTATTCTCATAAGATTCCTGCTGTAATTTTTCTATTGAACTGACAATATCTGCTGGAAAATCCCAGTATCTGCCAGAAATTAAGAGTTTTATATCTTTTTTTATCAAATCTCTTGCATCTTTTAAAAGAAAATCTCTGAAAATATTCATCAAACCGGAAATTTCATCATGTGGTCTTTTCCAGTTTTCGGTAGAAAATGCGTATAATGATAAGTATTTTATTTCATTTTTAATGCAGAAATCACAAATTTTTTTGACATTTTTTACACCTTCACGGTGAAAAAAATACGTGGCAGGTTCCGATTTTTTGCCCACCTGCCATTTCCGTCCATAATAATTGCTACATGTAAATCATTTTTATTCTTTTTCATTATATTTATGAAACTTAGACTTTCATTATGTCTTCTTCTTTTGCTTTAGCAATTTTAGTGATTTTTTCAACAAACTCATCAGTAATTTTCTGAACTTCAGCCTGTCCTTTTTTTAAATCATCTTCTGTAATATCACCACTTTTCTGAATATCTTTAACAAAATCATTTTTCTCTCTTCTGATATTTCTGACAGCAACTTTTGCTTCTTCTTCTTTTTTCTTTACAACTTTTACAAGTTCTTTTCTTCTTTCTTCAGTAAGCTGAGGAAAAACAAGACGAATTACATTACCATCATTATTTGGAGTAATTCCAATATCTGAAGCTAATATAGCTTTTTCAATATCACCCATCACACTTTTGTCATAAGGCTGAATAAGTAACATTCTTGGTTCTGGAGCCCCTATGCTTGCAAGCTGATTAAGAGGAGTTGCAGCACCATAATAATCCACTCTGATTTTTTCGAGAAGATGAGGATTTGCTCTTCCAGTTCTTAAAAGGGAATATTCTTTCTGAAGATTTTCTATTGTTTTATTCATCTGATCTTTAGTTTCAATATAAATATCATTTAACATTTTTCCTCCTGAAATTGAGAGGGGGGCTGGTCTTCAATCCTGACTTTTATGCAGAATTTATAGACACAACCCCCTTTTAATCTTGTTTTTCAAATTTTATCAAGAATTGTATTATTCACCTAATCCCATTCTGACAAATCTTCTGATAACAATATTTTCACCAAGTTTTCCAATATAGTTGTTTAAAACTTCCTGAACTGTTTTGGAATCATCTTTAACAAATGGCTGATTGAGAAGACAGTTATCAGCATAATATTTGGATATTCTTCCTTCAACAATTTTATCAACAATATTTGCTGGTTTATTTTCTTTTTCAAGCTGAGCTTTAATTATTTCTTTTTCTTTTTCAATAACTTCAGCTGATACTTCTTCTGAACTTACACATATTGGATTCGCAGCAGCAATATGCATTGCGATATTTCTTGTAAGTTCCTGAAAATCTTCAGTATTTGCAACAAAGTCTGTTTCACAATTTATTTCAACTAAAACACCAAGTTTTCCATTGTGATGTACGTAACTAGCTACTGTACCTTCACTTGCTTCTCTTCCAGCTTTTTTTGCTGCTTTTGCAAGACCTTTTTTTCTAAGATTATCAACAGCTTTGTCAAAATCTCCCTGTGCATCTGAAAGTGCATTTTTACAATCCATCATTCCAGCACCAGTTTTTTCTCTTAACTCTTTTACCATAGTTGCAGAAATTTCAGCCATTGTGTTATTCTCCTTTCACTTCTTCATTTTTATCATTAGAATTATCATCATCTTCTTCAGCTGTTTCATCAAAAACAACACCCTGTTTAGCTTCTATTGCAGCATTAGCAATAACTCCAGCAAATAATTTTATTGCTCTGATAGCATCATCATTTCCAGGAATTGGAACATCAACGCCTTCAGGATCAACATTTGTATCAACAATTGCAATTACAGGAATTCCGAGTTTTTTTGCTTCAAGAAAAGCGATTTCTTCTCTTTTAATATCAACAATAAAAATAACATCAGGTATTTTTGTCATATCCTGAATTCCACCAAGGAATTTTTCGAGTTTTTCTCTTTCTTTATAAATCTGAACTCTTTCTTTTTTTGTATATTTTTCAATTGTTCCATCTTTAATCATTGCATCAATATTTTTCAATCTTGCAATTCTTGTTTTAATAACTTCAAAATTTGTAAGAGTTCCACCAAGCCATCTGTGATTAACAAAATACATGCCTGCTCTTAAAGCTTCGTGTTTGATTGCTTCCTGAGCCTGTTTTTTTGTTCCAACAAACAAAATTTTTCCGCCATCAGCAACTATGTTGCGAGCAAAAAGATATGCCTGTTTTGTAAGTTTAAGAGTTTTCTGAAGGTCAATTATATATATACCGTTTCTTTCTGTAAATATATACTCCTTCATTTTTGGATTCCATCTTTTTGTTTGATGTCCGAAATGAACACCTGCTTCGAGTAGCTGTTTCATTGAAATAATTGCCATTTTTTTTGTTTCCTCCGTATAATTGGTTTTTTTACCTCCCTGTTCTTTAAACACAGACTAACCTCTTATCAAGGCAACCTTCTGCACGAGAAGAACAGGTGTGGGTTTACAGAATTTTATTCTGCTTGCGTAATATTACAATAAAAATTTGAAAAAATCAACAGATTACCACTAACCAAAAAAATAGTGAATAAGTTACCGGGTCTTCGACCCTCGGTGAGTAAGACAGGATGGTAAAAACGTTTTCTTACTCACTGTTTCTTCTTTATCTCACTTACTCACTGCTTTATCAATCACTGCTTTGTTAGTTAATCACGGCAAGTATTTGATTCCAGAGTTTATCTACATTCTGTTTTTTAAGACCAGATATAGTTATATAAGGATAATTTCTTCCTAATTTTATTAAAATTTCTGTTACTTTGTTTAAAATTTTATTTTTGGGCATTTTGTCAACTTTATTAAAAACAAGAATGAAACTTCTGCCAACATTTTCAAGCCAGTTAATCAGAAGTATATCAACTGCTGCCGGAGCTGTATTTATATCCATGAGAATAAAAACAGTACGTAAATTTTCGCTTTCTAAAAAATATTTCTCTGATTCTTTTGAAAATTTTTCTTTTACGTTTTTTGACACTTTAGCATAACCGTAACCAGGCAAGTCAACAAGATCAAAACAATCATTGATTCTTATTCGATTTAAAGCAAGTGTGCATCCTGGTTTTTTACTCGTTCTTGCAATTTTCCTGTTAATCATTGAATTAATCAAAGTTGATTTTCCAGAGTTTGATCTACCTGCAATTGCTACTTCAGGCAACCTGTTTTCCATATTTTTAATATTTCCACTTAAAAATTCTACTTTTGAAATTTTCATTTAAAACGCCTTATATTCATCCTCTGTTATAGTATAATAATTCAAATCAATAATATTAAAACTTCTTATTTCAAATTTTGTTCGATTATTTTTATCAAAAACCTTTTTTCTTATATGAGGTGCATATCCGCCACCAAGATAATCAAGTCTTGAAAGATCAGTCATATTCCTAAGATAAACCTCACTACCATAAGAACGTTGAAACATTCTATCAGTAGCAATATATCTGAAATAACCGGAATCAACCTGCTCCTGCATGGTGAAAGATCCCCCTCCTTCAATTTTTAAATTTCTATTGCCAATTTCTTCCCTGATGGCATTAACTTCTTTTATTGTATTTAATTTATCAAAATCAGCTGAAGAAGATATTTTTTCAATTTCATCCACTCGAACATCCCATCTTTGAGTGGTATTTGCAAAATTATTAGGAATAACCGCGGTTCCTCCTGAATAATAGTTAGGCACAAGATCTCCCATAGCAATTTTTTTTGCATTAATGGTCATTTCCGGTATGAATAACTCATCCGATTTATAATTAACATTACCAAGCTCACTGAATTTTCCATCTTTGTAATTAGTTAAATTGTATAATCTCTGAACCATTCCAATAAAATCTGTCGGATAATCTGTAGCTAAAGCTGGAGGTTCACAGAACAGAAAAGCTTTTAAATCAATAATTTCGCTGTTTTCACCCCATATATCAAATTCAATAATATCTCTGATTTTAACATGAGGAACATCTTTTGCTGCAATCATTTCAGCAATTTCCTCTGCCAGATTTTCAGCTTCATCATCTTCCATAAACAATATATTTTTAAAATAATTCATTAATCCCTTTCCAACCGATAATTCATCATTTAATAAATCTATAACAAAATTTTTATCGATTGTTGGCTGATTAAAACAGAATTGGATAAATGAAGGGCTTCCATCAGAATACAAACCAGGATTGTCAATTTCATTCAAATCCTTTTTGTTATTAGATAAATTAACAGAAAAATCCCAGGCTTTTTCAAGTAATTCATTTTCAAGAGTGTTTAATTCAATAATTTTTCCAGTAGAGTCAACCGGCATAAACAATTCTTTATAAATTTCATAATGAATGAATGGTATTAATTCATTTTTAGCAAATTTCCGCGGATCTGTGTAATCAATCCAGATTCTCTGCTCTGAAACTATGTCAACATTATTCCAGTAGGCACCCTGTTCTGGATTAGAAGTTCTCCATGTTTCATTATCATTTACATAGTCTGACTGTTTTTCATAAGTCATAGCATTTTTATCTGTATAATTCTGTAAAACCGGGGCAGGATAGCTTCCGCCAACCATTTCCGTCCCAGGTTTTTGCCTTTGATTAAAATCCCCCGCAATAAAAATATCACCTTCTGAATAAATTATCATATCCCTATCTGGATTTCCCCATATAACAAGAGGAAGTTCCGAATATAAAACTCCATTAAAATTCACCGGTGGTGTTCCTGGTATTTTAAAATCAGCATTATCACCAAAATCATCAGAATTGCTTATATTTCCCATAATCATTTCACCAAAATCAAGCATTACAACTTCAATATCGGGATTATACTTATAATTAGGATACTTTACTTTTACAATCTGAGAACTTGTTTTTTCTATGTAAATCCCGACACCCTGACCTGCAAGTTCCCCTTTGGCAAGAGATCTGTAATAATTTTTCACCCCGGAATAATCAATATCAAAATCTCGACCACCTGTATATTTATCTTTAAAAAGCTCAGAAAAATTATTTTCTCCAATCTGTATCTCTTCAATTTTTTCTTTGGTTAGTCCTGGTTGACTGGAATTAACTTCTTTTATTTTTGTTGTGATTTTTGAATATTCTTCACCAACCTGACTGTTATATCCGAATAAATCATTTTCAATTCTTATATTATTCTTATCCTGTGGGGGTATTGAAATATATCCTTCAGAACCGGTTGAAATAACTGGATTATTTTTCAGAACAAGTCTTGGTCCACCAATCGTTGTACCAGCAAGCACATGATGCTTTGCATAAATTTCACCATCTGCTATTATTGTTTCTTCATCCATTCCAGTACTTACACCATAAGCAAGTAGAAGATACTTTCCATCATAAAGAACAAATCTATTAGCATAAGCAATTTCAACAATTGCATCTATAGCTTTATAAACATCATTATATTTTGCTACAGATTTTATAGCAAGAAAAATTTCAGACTCATCAAGATTAGAAGTTTTAGGATTATCTTTTGCTTCTACTCTTCCAACTTTAACTTTAAACTCAGAATCAAATGAATCTATTATTTTCATCTCACCAGTGTATTTATTACCATCCACCTTAACTTTTAGCCTGTCACTACCTTTAACATAATTTGTAATTTCAGAAGAAGGAACAGGTTCGGTAAAATCATAAGTAAAATCATTCTGAACTGCTTTTCGATGTGTCAGCCACTCAAAATTTGCATTCATTTCCTGTATAACTGTATTAATTCCTCCCTCAGCAACAAGATAAGTAATATAAGATTCAGACTCAAGATCAACTACAAAAGCCTGCTGTCCTTGAAACATATGAACCACAACTATGAGATTTAAAATAATCAATCCTATAAAAACAACATAATAATAAGCCATACCTTTTCTGTTAGAAATCATCTATATTCCCTCCAAGAAAAGCCCCTCTCGAATTAACAAAAGTCGGGAACTCTACTTCAAACCCGCTTAAACTGTCAAAATCAGTTATATTCATAATTTTTGCATCTTCTTCTCTATAACTTTTTAGAGTTAATCTCATTTCAATATTATTTGATGAAATACCAGCATCCATAGGCTCAACTGCATCTGAAATATTCGTAAATGCCATTTTATTTCGTCTGAAAACAAGTTTTTTCATATTTTCATTTAAAACAGTTTCCTCTTCATGGCTACCTGAGCTGTCTTTCCACTCAACTTTTCTTACAAGAAGTTTTAAATCCTTATATTTCTGTTTTTTGGCAGTGTCAGCTCCAAAAGTCGGATCTTTAAGAAAATATGTAATTTTTTGATTTATAAAATAAACCTGAGAAGTATCTTTGCCAGGAGTGTTTTCAGGATTTTTAGAAAAATCAATTAAATGTTTTATTAGAACAAGTTCGTCATATTCCTTACCGTCAGCTGATGGTAATTTTATAAAGTTTGCATTTCTTATATCCTCTCTCATACGAACTATTGAATATCTGGCGCTTCCAATAATAGTAAGTGCATCAACTTCTTTTCTGTAAGCTTTTGTTCCAGAAATGAAAGTAGTATGAACAACGTATAAAACCATTGTCATAATTAGAATTGCTATCATTATTTCAATAAGAGTAAACCCTTTTAAACGTTTCCTCATTAATAACCTCATATATTTTAATACCAGCTTTTGATTTAGTTCAAGTTACTATCTACCGTTTTTAATCATTTCCCGATAACAGTTGATACTGTATATACTAAATCTTTGCTTCCACTTTTCCATGTAACGTTTACTCTGACCTGTTTCAAGTTGATCTCATCTTTTGATATAGTGTCAGCTTCAACATCTATAATTTCAACATCTCTAGTAAACCACACACCATAGAATTTAGCTGCACGCCAGTAAATATCTTCATCATCACCAGTATAAATGGTTAAATCACTCTTTTCAGCTGTACCATCATAATCCGCAATGCTTGTGGTTCCTTTTCTTACACCTTTTGAAAAAGCATATTCAAGATAAAGTTTTTCATCAAGTTTTGCGTCCACAGCATCATCTTTATCAAGAAGTTCAAAGGGATAACCCTTGCAGGCTTCTATTGCTTCCTGAGCAAGCATGATAGCAACATTCATATTACCAATTTTCTGTATCTGTCTGGTCGAATTAACAAGAAGAGCAACAAAAGGTATGAGTACAAGAGCAAAATAACTCACAGCAATCATAATTTCTATGAAAGAAAGTGCTTTTTTATTAAAAAATTTCATAAAATAATTATAACATATTTTTTTTTAAAACGCGAATGAAAAGGGAATGAAGCTTAAAAGCCGTAAACTGTAATCGGTAATCCGTGATCCGATAAATCAAAAACTTAGAAAAACGCGGATGAAACGCGGGTGAATCTTAAGAGCAGTGAATGAGTAAGTAAGTGAGTAAGAAAAAGCAAATAATCCCTAAATCTGAAGAATAAATACTTCTATTATGCGAATTTGAGGAAAATTATTATAGAAATAATTATTGCTGCTGAAAAAAATATAATATAATTAAAATCTATCCCTTTACTTGTTGGTGTAATATTTTTAACAAGATAAGAAATATCAATCTTGCCCAGTATTTCTTTGTTGTCTCCATAATTTTCAACTATTCTTGTATAAATTTCATCACTTTTTATATCTGACGCTATTCTGTCATCATAAGAAAATTTTTCTTCAGAAAAAATCTCATGAATTTTAGCAAGATAATAAAGCGCCCACGAAGAATCGTCTCTGTTATTTTTTAAATTAATAACTGTTTCAAAATAAAAAAGTGCATCATCATATATTTTATTTTCAAACATAATATGCCCAATTTCAAGAATTCTGTTAGAACATAATTTCGCAAAAGAGGTATTTTTGAATTTTTCTCCAATTTCTCTGAAAATCATAAAACTGCTCTTATAAAATTTGTTTTCGAGTAAAAAAAAACCAGCATTATATTTTAGCTCAAGAGTTTCTTTTCTAGTTTCAAAATTAGAAAAAAGCTCTGTATAAATTTCAGCAGTTTTGTCAGTGTTGCCCTTTACATGATAAATTTTACCAAGCTCATACAATATCCTAACCCTTGTATAATCGTCTGAAAATAAATCAGAAATTCGACTGAATAGTTTTATAGCCTCATCTTCAAGACTGTTTTCACAGAAAAAATCTGATAATTTGAATAAAAAATCTTTACCTGTATCATCCTGGGGATATTTTTCAATAAAAAAAATCAAATGTTCTCGAAATTCTTTCAAAAACTGCTGTTTCTCACCTTCATCTTCAAAATTATTCTGAATAAAAATTTTTTCAAGATTTTTTGAAAATTGTCCAAGTCCAAATATTTCCCATTTAGTATTTGAATAATTTGTAATTATAAGTCTGAGAATTCTCCTGTTTAATTCATAATTAAGACAGTTATTCATATTTAAAAGGAGCTCACATAAAAAATAAGGTTTAACATAATAATCAGATGAAAGATTTTCACAGAAATCGACACCTTTTTCGATAAAGTCAGCTGGCCAGTTAATTGGCTGATAAGCTGTTTTTAAAAACTGATACAACTCTTCAAGCAACACTATATCAAAAGAATTGTCATAAAAAGTCAGTTTTTCTAACTCAACTATATTTTTTTCTTTGGATAAACTTAAAAACTTTTCAAGATTTTTCAAAAAAAGTTCGTTGTTTTTAAGAAGATATGAAAAATGAGCAAGAGTTAAAAACAACTCTCCTTTTTTAGGCTCAGAATAACTGTATTCTTCCAGCAAATTAAGAAGTTCTATAATATATTTTTTTTTCATAATCGGTTATCCGTTATCCGTCATCAGTAATCCGTAATCGGTCTTAAAGACATTTTTCGGCTCACTCATTACTCATCACTGATTACGGCTCTTAAGGTTCATTCCCGTTTCTCGCGCGTTTCTATCGCGTTTTTTCTTATTCACTTACTCACTGCTTCTTCTTTCACTTAGGGGTCAGGCCGTCCAAATTTACCTGCGGTAAATTTTTACTGCGCAGACCCCGGACTCACTGCTTCACTATTATATCTTTCTTCAATTATTTTTTCAAGAGCTGCTGCTTTATGTTTATCTACTTTTATTAATATTTTTAATTTTTCCTGCAATGCCTGTTTCTGAAACTCAAAATCTTTATCTGATAATTCATAGGTAATATCGAAAAATTCAATTGCCTTATCATATATTTTAAATCCAGCATAACAAAGTCCCAGTTGAAAAGCGGCAAGCGCTTTGAGTTTTCCACTTTCAACTGAATTATAAATTTTTTCTGCGTATTCGTGAGATGAAATATAATCTCCTGAAAGCATATATGTATAACTTAAATGAAGCATGAGAATTATCTTAATTTCATCTTCAATATAATAATTTAGTGCTTTATTAAAAGCATTTACAGCTTCATCATATTTTTCAATTTCGTAATAATATTTTCCAATAATAAAATATGCATAACCATTGTAATGGGATTGTGGGAATTTTTGAATATAGCTTAATACAAAATTTAAATCTTCTTCATTTATGTCTTTATTCACAAGAGATTGAAGTCGATTTTCAAGTTTCTCTTTATTAAGTTGTTCATTTTTATAATGATTAATTGCTAAATTTAAAATATAGCTCAAAGTTAATATTACTATAATTACTAAAACCGCAAAAGCAAGCTTCTGCGGTTTTAATCTGTATTTTGTTTTTTTCATTTTTTAAAATTTTGTTTCCCGTTTTTTCGCGTTATCTTCGGGGTCAGGCCGTCCAATTTTGTTTTCAACAAAATTTTACTGCACAGACCCCGGATTCGCGCTTCTAATTAATAAGTCTCTATCTGTACGTTGTAACCATTCTGAACAGCAACATTTCCTCTTCTGTCTCTATATTTGTCTCCAGTACCAGGTGTAACAACTATGTCTGAAAACCTGACATAAATATCTCTTATGATTTCATATCTTTCGTTAGCATTTGTTATTTCAAATGTTATAGCACCATCTTTAATACGATCACCTTCTAATGTATGGTTTCCAGTATTTCCAGTTGATGGGTCTACAACTGTTATAGCAATGTTACCTGCTACTGCACCACCTACTAAATCACGTATATACGGAGGGTTACTAGTTATAAAATTGTTAATCATAGTAGTGTCTGCTGGAAGAAAAACAGCAGACGCTGCTATATCATATTCATCAACAAATAGGAAATCGGCGAAGTTCACAGCTGCTCCACCTGCTCCTGTAGCACCTTTTGAAGCTGGTTTAGTAAAAAATATTGTAAATCTGTCCCCGTTGTTAAATCTTCTGTTACCATTTTTGTCTAAAGTCATTTTAGCACTTGTAATCTGAAGCGGCGGTTTATAATAAACCTCTATATTATCTCTGTTTCTAGGATCCATAAAAGCCAATGGATTAGTATCAAAATTCAGTTCAGCCTGTCTGTCTTTTCCATAAGATATTATAACGCCATCATCTGGAAGGAATGTATAAGGTGTCCCCCATGGATCTGGTTTAATTTCAGCTAAATATCTAGGCACAAGCCAGTTTAAATCCTGCAATTCTCGTGGTTCAGATGCATTAAAACGAACAATCGCATCTTTAATTGCATGCATACTTCTTTCTGCTGAACTTTTTCTTGCACCGTCGATCATCTCACCTAACTGCGGCAGCAATGCAGCTACGAGAATACCAATGATTGCAACAACAATCATTATCTCGACAAGCGAAAAACCTTTTCTGTTCATCGTCCCTCCTAAGAACTTTAATTTTTATTTTTTAATTAAAATTTTGCTAAATCTTCCATTTTAACACCGGCAGTTATGCTTTCGCCGCCGAGGATTATACATTCAAAATCAACTTTACCTCTAAGAATAATATCTTTTTCTTTAGAATTTTCAAGTATTATTCTATATTTTCCTGGTGGAAGAAGAAAATGAGATTTCCCACCGGTAACCTTATATAAAGGAGTATTTCTGTATAAATATATTCCACCGTGTTCATCTAAAACAGAAATATTTAAACCACTCAACTCCTTATCAGAAAACAACATATTAGTTTTTTTCAATGTTATTCTACCAAACTTATATTCTTTCGTCAATCTAAAATTTTTTCTTATATTTACAACATCTTTTAATA
>JBAZDD010000007.1:0-24272 GCA_041654635.1 Candidatus Muiribacteriota bacterium | reverse complement strand
TAATATAAAACAAAAAAAAGAATTTAAAAAAAACAGAAAAATTGAAGTAATAACATATCCTTTGATATATTTAGTATTAATTTTTTATTTATTTATGAATTCATATGAAGTTTTTTATGTTATTGTTTATTTAATTATGATTATTTTTGTTGATAATCGGTGTAAAAATATCAATTTAATTAAAATGAAAAAATATATTTTGAATAAAAACAAAGAAAATGAATATTTGCCTATATTTACCATATTTTTTTATGAATTTTTTATTAAGGATATATCATCAATAAAATACTTAAAAAAATTAATATTTAATCGAATTTTATGGCATCTATTTTTTTTTATTTTTATGTTAATATTTTATTATTCAGAACCGCTTATTAATTATGTTTATTATTTTAATTACATAATTTTTATGTTATTTTTTAATCATATGTATTTAATAATCAAAGATTTTTTTAAGTTAAAATCATTAAATGAAATTTATAATTAATTATATATTTTTATGTTTTTTTTGATAAAAAAAGGGAGAATTAATATTGAATACATTTATGATAAAGAAGGAAGCTTGATACAGACAATAGGAAACAATAACAAAATATATGAATATGATGCTTTTAACCAGTTGAAAGCAGTTAATCGAGTTACTAATGTAAAACGGGAAAGTATCGCGAATGAAACGGGAATGAAACGCGGAAAAACCTCAAGCAACGCTTTTATTAATTATGAATATTCACCACTTGGCTGGAGAGAAAGCAAAACAGTAAAAAGCAGTGAAGAAAACTATACAGAAAAATATTATTACCTTGGAGCGAATATTTTTGAAACGCGGAAAGAACGCGGGAGTAACGGGAATGAAATGGGAATGAACCGCGGGAGTAACGCGAATAAAACGCGAATAAAACGGGAATGAAACGGGAGAAAACCTTAACTGAATACACATCAGTAATATCTGGACCAGGGATAGATGAGATTTATGGAGTTCTTAAGAGCAGTGACCGGACTTTCAGCAAAAAACATTAATCCATTACAAAAAAAACTTCATTGAGAATTGCTGATTAAAAAAACTTCAATTTGACCTTTTAAGAGAGGATTTGATATAATTTCAAAATTATGAAATTGTCAAAAAAGGGTTTTTCATTAATTGAATTACTGATTTCACTTATAATTATTGCTATTATTGCTTCTGTTGCTTTTCCAGTTTCAAGAATTTCTTATGTAAGAGAAAAAGAAGGTGATTTAAAATATAATCTGAGACAGGTTCGTGATGGAATAGACAGATATTTTCAGCATCATGGGTTTTATCCTGAATCGCTTAAAGATTTGACTGATGGTAATTTTTTAAGAAGAATTCCCTCAGAGCCGTTTGGCGGAGTATGGGAATACAGAAATTCCTCAGGCGGGTTATGGGAAGAGTTTGAAGATTATGGTAATGAATATAAAGCAAAACCGGGTGATGATATTTATGACATACGAACTAATGTCACAACATTGTCTATTACCGGTGAACCATATTCGGAATGGTGATTGTTATGGGAAAAAAAACAGGTTTTTCTGTTGTTGAGCTTGTCATTGCTATGGGAATTGTTATAATATTAAGTGGCAGTGCAATGCTTTACTATCCAAAGATGGTTGCAGAAGCTCAGACAGGTGCACTTAACAATAATCTGAAAACAATTAGAAAAGTAATTGATGATTTTTATGGAGATTTTGGAAGATTTCCTGTAAATTTAGCAGAGTTGACAAAAGAAACACCTGGTGGATATGTTTATCTTTCGAAAATCCCCGATGACCCTACAATTGGAATGGCGAAATGGGAAGTTTCTGAAAACGGAATAGATTATTATGATATGAATGACAGTACACCAGCTTATGTTAAATATGTGAGAAGTTCTAATTTAAAATACAGGGATTATTAAATGATAAAAAAAATAGAAGATTTACTTGTGGAAAATGGGGAAATTTCTCAGTCACAGCTTAACTGGGCAAAGCTCAGACATAATGAAACCGGACTTCCTTTATATAAAATACTTATTCAGGAAGGTCTTGTAACTGAAGATAAATATTTTGTAAATCTTTCAAAAATTTATGACAAAGATTTTATAAGACTTGACCCTTCTGTAGTTAACAGAGAACTGCTAAATTCACTTCCACGCGAACTTCTTGAAAAATATAATTTTATTCCTCTTGAAAAAACTATAGATGGAATAAAAATTGCTACTTATGATCCTTCAAATTTTTTCATGTTCCAGGAAATTGAACAACTTACAGGATACAAGTCTGATTTCTGTATTACAAATGTAAGCTCACTGCTGTCTGTAAAGAAAAGTCTCGGAATAGGATATTCAAAAAGTGATGAAATTGAAAAACTCAGAGATATTTCTCTTGATGATGTAGCAGTAAGACTGAAAGAGGGTTATTCAACAGATGAGGTTGCTGTTGATGAAGATTTGGAAAATTATGATGTTGCTCAGAATGATGCTCCTGTTGTTGTACTGGTTAATAAACTTATTTATGATGCTGTAAAATCAGGTGCAACTGATATTCATATTGAATGTTTTGAGTTTTTTATAAAAGTCAGATACAGAATTGATGGTATTCTTTTCAAAGTGATGGAAATTGAAAAAAATGCACAGGAAGCTGTTGTAACAAGACTAAAAATTATGTCTGATCTTGATATTACAGAAAGATTTATTCCTCAGGATGGAAGATTTAAAATGAAAATTATGGAATCAAATGTTGATTTCAGAATAACTTTTCTTCCTTCAATGTATGGGCAGAACATAAGTATCAGAATATTTAACAAAAAAAATACTCCTCTTGCTTTTGAAGATATTGGAATATCTGAAAATTTTAGAACAATAATCATGGATAATCTTAAAAAACATTATGGTCTTGTTCTTACTGTTGGACCAACTGGCTCTGGTAAAACAACTACTCTTTATACTATGTTAAACAGAATTAACAGTGAAGATATTAAAATTGTTACAATAGAAGACCCGGTTGAATACAGAATAGAAGGTATTCATCAGATTCAGGTTAAAATTAACAGAGAAGACCCGAAAAAATCCCTTACTTTTGCCGGAGGATTAAAAGCTATTCTCAGACAGGATCCAAACGTTATAATGATTGGAGAAATCCGAGATAGAGAAACTGCCGAAATTGCAATAAATGCGGCTTTAACAGGTCATCTTGTTTTTTCAACAATTCATGCTAATACAACAGTAGAAGTTATTTCAAGACTTAAACATCTTGGAATTAACCACGAACTTATTTCTGATGCTCTTTCGCTTATAATAGCTCAGAGACTTGTTCGTAAAGTATGTGATGAATGCAGAGGAAATGTTGAAAAAATCGGAGGTTGTTCCAAATGTAAAAATACTGGTTACAGCGGGAGAACTGGAATATTTGAATTATTGCAGATTGATGATAAAATAAAAGAAATGATTGCAAAAGACGAACCAGGTGTTTTTATCAGAAAATATGCCCAGACTCTTCCATACTGGAAATCTTTAGAAATGGATGCTGATATTAAGATGAAAACTGGTCTGATAAACAGTGAAGAAGTGGAAAGACTTATTATATGAGAATTTTTGATAATTTAAATAAAAGAGTTATTCTTGATATTGGAACTAATTATGCAAAAGCATTAATGCTTGAAGATAAGTCTGATAATGTTTTCAAAATAAAATATGCTGTTGAAGAAGCTAATTATAATTTTAATTTTCTTCCTCTTCAGGAATCGAAAATCGAGGATGAGGCTAATTTTCTTGAAACAGTAAGATTAGTTTACAGCAGACTTAAAACCATGGAAAAAAATGTTTTTATAACAATTCCAGACCATGTTGTAATAATAAGACTTATTAATCTTAAATCAGAAGAAATACCTCAGTCAAATGATGCCGAATCAATTAAAAATGCTGTATTAAAAAAGATAAAACCTACACTTCCTATAAGTCTTGATAGATGGTTTTTTGATATGCAGGAAGTAGAAAATTCATCAAATGGTAAAATTTTTCTTGTTGAAGCTATTTTAAGAAACAATCTTTTTGAATTTGAAAGACAGATTAGAAAACTGGGATTAAATCCGGTTGGGGTTGATATAAATTCTTTTAACACAGTTAATCTTTTTTCTGATTATCTTGAGAGTGATGAAAACAGAGATAAAAATATATCAATAGTTTCACTTAATAATAAATCTACAACAGTTATGGTTTTTAGAAACGGAAGTCTCAGAACTGCACAGACAAGACTTATAGGTGGGTTTGATTTTGCAAAAAAAATTGCTGAGTCTAAAAATATTTCTATTTCTCAGGCTCAGAAAATATTGTACGATGAAACTATATTTTTGCCGGAAATAAGTGATAAACAGGAAAATATTATCAATTTTAACATAATAAAACCTGTTTTATCTGAATTGATTATGTCACTTTTTAATGTTTATGAGTATTATACAGAAAATTTCAAAGAAAGTGAGATAAACAAAATTATACTTACCGGTGGATTATCAAATATGAAAAATATTGCTGTTCAGTTTAACAGCAGATTGAATATTGAAGTTCATTCAGGCTGCGATTTAATCAAATGTGTTGATTCTTCTGGGAACAATGTCCCAAAAGAAAGACTGTCTATTCTTTCCTCAGCTTTAGGTTCAGCTCTTCGTTAAATCCTCAGCAATTCTCAATGAAAATTAAATAAAATCCTGTTTTGGACGGGGTTTGTGCCGTCAAACTTTACGATTTAGTAAAGTTGGAAGGCCAGACCCCTAAAGGATTTTTAGTTAAATTGAGAATTGCTGTCCGATAATTAAACTGGTCAGTGGTATTTCTTAATACTTTTCTTTTTTGTCGATAATAAAAATATGAAATTAAAGCTTGATTTATTACCTAATGAAAGAAAAAGTATTAAGCGGGACTACAAGGCCTGGTATATACTTGCCGGTGTAGTTTTGTTCACTCTTTTATGGTATATCCCTGTAAATTCATATATAGCTTCAAATTCGGAAAAATTAAATAATATTCTGAAAGAGGAAAATATTAAATTAAATGAGGCTAGAGTTTCACAGAATAAGCTTAATACTTTTCTTTCTTTGCCTCTCTCAATTGATGATACTGTAAAGTTTCTGGTGGATTTTCTAAGTGAACCCTCTTATTCCTGGTATAAATTTTTTGACGGTCTTGAGAATGCTAATCCCGGAAATTTATGGATAAGTAATATTGAAAATATAAAAGTAAACGAGTTCCATATTGACGGTGAGGCCAGGGATAATTATAGAATAAGTGAATTTTATAATTCGCTCATGCAGAATAATGCTTTTTCTACTGTATATCTTTTAAGAAGTGAAAAAAAATTAAAAACAGATCTGGAAATAGAAATTTTTGAATATAGAATTTATGTTGTTTTAAAAGAGGAAGCAATATGAGCATTAGAATGAAATCTATTCTTGAAAGATTTTTAGCTTATTTTTTTATTGCTGTTCTTGTTTTATTCAATATAAGACTGGTTTTTGTGTTAAAAAACAAAGTTAATTCAAATAATGAAATAATAGTTCAAATTAATACAGCGACAGAAGAAATTGAAAAAATAAATTCAGATAATGAAAAACTTGATATTAAAATTTCTGAAAAACAGAAACAACAGGAAGATATTAATAAAAAATCTGAACTTTTTGTAAATTATTTTATTTCAAGAGGGGAAATACCAAAAATCATGGCAGGAATTCAGAAAATTGGTGATGAATCTTCAGTCAGAATAAAACTTTTTGAGTATGTTCCGCTTAAAGATGAAAAATTAACAGGATTTACAAAGCTTGATTTTATGATTGGATTTTCAGGCAAATATCATCAGATAAAGCGATTTTTATGGAAGCTTGAAAAGCTGCCATGGGTTCTTAAACAGAGTGAAATAAATTTTTTAAAATTATATGACAGTAAAAATTTAAATGATGAAATGGAGTTAACAATAAAACTTTTTACATTTATAAGAGAGGAAAATGTTAAAACTGCCAGCGCACATTAAAAAAATACTATATACATACAGATATATTTTTTTAAGTCTGTCAATAATTGTTGTTCTTTTTTATATTAATAATACTTACTGGAATCCTATTATTAATCGAGAAAAACGTGGGCTTGAAGAACAACAGAGAAATGAAGAGATTATTGTTCAGCGTGAAGAAGCAAGATTTCAGGTTACTGATGACGGAGCTTTTTTTATTCCAACAGCTAATCCTACAACTGAAAGAAGGCAGGAAGTCAGAAAACAGGCTGCTGCTGAAAGAAAAACAAATGAAAAAACTGATGTAGAAAAAAGTGAAATCTCTGCCCAGATAGAAGAAAAAATAGTTTATCTTTACAATAGACTTGTTTCTCTTGAACAACAGGAAACAGAAGAAGTTGTTTATCAGGAAAATAAGTTGTTTATTCCATTTTATTCAAATAAAAAAGAACAAAGTATTCAGGTGGTTTATAAACCTGATTATAATCTTAATGTTCTTCAATATAGAGGTTTTTATGAAAGAGGGGGAGCGAGAACAGCTATAATATCATATTCTGAAAAAATGATTTTTGTAACCAGAGGAGAGTTTATAGCAGAAACTTCTCTTACTCTTAACAGTGTAGAAAGTTCATTCATAATTGTTAGAGATAATAAAACAGGTGAAGATATCAGAATTAATAAATGACGGGGGTTTTAGAAAATGAATGTATATCTGAAAATGCTTGGAGAAAATGATGATAATATTAAATTATTTGCACTAGAAAAAATATCAGCTTCAAAAATGAATGAGCATACTGCGGCTGTTTTGTTTTCTTATATAAACACAGTTTCGCCTCTGGTTAAAGTTAAAATTGTTACAATGTTGAATGATTTTAAATATATTAAAATGAATGAGTATTCAAGAAAAGAAATTGATAGTGAAAAAGACCCTTTTGTAAAAGCTACACTTGTAAAATCGCTTGGAATTACTGGAAACACTGATAATATTCCCCTTATTGTTAAATATCTGATTGATGACAATCCGAGAATAAGAGCAAATGCAGTTGAGGCAGTTAAATGTTGTGGTTCAAGAACTGTGATGGAGCTTCTTATTCCAATGAAAGATGATGTTAATCATAGAGTGAAAATGAATATTTATCTGGCATTATATGAAGCTGCTGGAGAAGATTTTTTTGGAGACATTGTGAGTTTTTCAAAAAGTGATAATTATCTTCTTAGAGCATCATGTGCACATGCTTTATCAAAAATACATACAAAAAGAGTATTCCCTGTACTTGTTTCTCTTTTAAGAGATGAAGAAGCTGTTGTAAGGAAAAATGCAGTAAAAGCAATAGGAAAAGAAAAAAATATTACTTATGTAAAACATTTTGTTGAAGCTTTCTGTAGAGAAAGTGATGAAAATGTCAGAAATGAAATAATTACTGCAATGTTATTAACTGATGTTGAAAAATCAGTTGAATTACTTTACAGAGCGGTTTCGGAACTTGATAATGTTGAAATAAAAACTAATTTTATTAAAGCACTTGGTGTTTTGAAAAGTGATATGGGAATGAGTATTTTAACAAAATATCTAAAAGATGGCTCAGATAAAATTAGGTGCTGCGCTATTGATTCTCTGGGTGCTTATGGTAATAAAAGTATTGTAGAAGTTTTGCTTCCTTTCTTAAATGACCCGAGTGAAGATGTTCAAATAAATGCAGCAAAGATTTTATGGAAATTTGGCATAATGAATGCGTATACCTCACTTAAAAAAATGGTTTTACCAGATAAAAATGAAAGTATAAGGAAAAAAGCACGCTGTGTTCTGGCATTAATGGGAATGTAAATATTTATTTATTTTGAAATTTTTACAAGTCCCTTATCTGTCCCTACCCAGATATATCTGGAAGTGGCTGCAAGCGAAAGTATTTTATTGGAAGGAAATCCATCAAGTGTGGTGTAGGTTACCCAGTTTGATTGTTCATTAGGGTTATTTGTTTTATCATTTAAAACAGTAAGCCCTTTATCTGTTCCAAAATAGACTTTTTTACCATCAATAAGCATGGTTCTGACGAAGTTATCGGCTAATCTGTTACCCCAGCTCGTATAATTTCTCCAGGTTTCACCGTCAAAAACAGAAACCCCGCCCCATGTCCCTATCCAGATTTCATCAGAGTCGGAAGAGAATGTACATATACTGTTGTTAATAAGTTTAGAGCTGTGTTCATTGACAACAATCCATTTTATATTATCACCTGATTCGTCCGCGTAAAAAGCACCGTCAAATTTTGTTGCAAACCATACTTTTCCATCAAATTCATTTATATCCATGATTTCATTTGCAATTATTCCATTTTCAGTTTTAAAATTATGCCATTCTGTGCCATCGAACATAATTATTCCATTGCCCCAGCTGCCAGCCCAGAGTCTGTTGGAAGAGTCAACAAACATACATATAATATTACCAATATTTTCATCCTCGTCATTGATTTTGGTAAATGAATTCCATTTCAACCCTTCATATACAGAAATCCCGCCTTCCTGTTTAAGAGAAATTGAACTTACCCACAATTTGTTATCTTTATCAATTTTAATATCTGTTACATGATCCTGAGCTAATCCGTCTTTTGTGGTGTAATTAACCCAGCGTTCATCGTCAAATTTTACAAGACCTTTCCATGTACCAATCCATATAATTTCTCGTTCCCGTATGTTTTCGACATAAAGCGCTGAAATAAAATTATCAGTAAGACCATCGTTTGTTGTGTATGTAATTATTTTATCATTATGTAAATCATTCTGAGTTTTAATTTCTTGTTCAGGTTGGGTTCCACAAGAATTTGAAAAGAAGAAAAATAATAAAATAACAATAATAATCGAAACTTTTCTTAACATTTATCGGCTCCGTTTCTTGCCATTATATCGGCAATAATGCTTTTTGCATATGAAGATAATATTGTCGAATCATTATCCATTTTAACAACAGTTTCAAAATCTTTTAAAGCTTGAGGAAAATCATTTATAGCCATAAAAATTTCCCCTCTGGTACAATAAGAGGAAGGATAATCCGGATTTATTGAGAGTGATTTTTCAACGAAATCCATGGCTTTTTCACATAAATTCTGTTTGAGATAACAGTCAGCCATATTATTGTAGGTTTTATGGTCATGAGAATCAAGCTCAATAACTTTTTTATAACAGTCAAGCGCTTTTTTGTATTTTTTTATTTCATAATAAAGATTTCCAAGATTATAAAAAAACTCAGGATTAAATGAATCAATTTCAATAGCTTTTTTAAGAAAATTTTCAGCGAGTTCAAAATTTTCATTTTCAAAATAACATAATCCCATACAGTTAAGAGCAAGTGAATTTTCACCGTTGATTTCAATAGCTTTTTGAAGATGCGGAAGTGCTTTACTTACATTTTTATATTGATTTAAATAGGTAAAACCAATGTTATAATGACTTTTTTCGTGTTCGGGATTAATTTTTACTGCTGTAAACCAGTTTTCAAGAGCAGCTTCGAAATTATTCTGCATATAATATGTATTACCTAAATTGTAATATGATTTATAAAAGCTGGAGTCTTTTTCAATACTTTTTTTGTAATAATTTATTGCTTCATCATAATTATTATTGCTGTAATAATAATTACCGATGTTTTTTATTATTTCAGCATTGTCAGGGTTTTTATCCAGTTCTGCATTTAACTTATTCAGCATATTTTCCATAAAATACTCCCGGTATAATCATATTGTTTTTGCATTCATAATTATATTTATATAATAATATATTTTATTGTGATTAGTCAAAAAATAAAAAAATTGAATTAAAATTTTTTTTTTGATATTATACAAAAAAAACTAAAAAAACGGAGGACAGAGCATGTCAAAAAAATACATTTTCACTTCTGAATCTGTTACTGAAGGTCATCCTGATAAAATGTGTGACCAGATTTCTGATTCAATTCTTGATGCAATTTTTGAAAAAGATCCAAATGCAAGAGTAGCATGTGAAACACTTACCACAACAGGTCTGGTTACTGTAGTTGGTGAAATAACAACTAACGCATATATTGATATCCCTGCAACAGTTAGAAGAGCAGTAAAAGATATTGGATATACAAGTTCACAGATGGGTTTTGACTATAAAACATGTGCTGTGCTTGTTTCAATAGATGAACAGTCACCTGATATTGCTCAGGGTGTAAATGAAAATGATGGACTTTTCTGTGATCAGGGTGCTGGAGACCAAGGGTTGATGTTTGGCTATGCAACTAACGAAACAGAAGCTTATATGCCACTTGCTATAGATTTATCCCATAAACTTTGTAAAAGACTTGCTGATGTAAGAAGAAGCAGTAAAATAAAATATCTCAGACCTGATGGAAAAGCTCAGGTTTCAGTTGAGTATGTTGACAATAAACCTGTAAGAATTGACAGCGTAGTTGTTTCTACTCAGCATGATGAAGAAGTTAATTATGAAACAATTAAAATGGATATTATGGATAAAGTAATAATGCCAGTGTGTAAAGATTTAGTTGATGAAAATACAAAATATTTTATCAATCCAACTGGAAGATTTGTTATTGGAGGACCTCAGGGCGATGCAGGTCTTACTGGCAGAAAAATTATAGTTGACACTTATGGTGGTTTCGGAAGACATGGCGGTGGAGCTTTTTCTGGTAAAGACCCTTCCAAAGTAGATAGAAGCGCAGCTTATATGGCAAGATATATTGCAAAAAACATTGTTGGTTCCGAACTTGCTGAAAGAGCTGAAGTTCAGCTTGCTTATGCAATTGGTGTTGCAGAACCTGTATCAGTTATGGTTGATACTTTTGGAACAGGAAAATATGATGATGAAGAAATTGCAAAAGCTGTCAGAAAAATTTTTCCATTAAAACCTAAAGATATAATTTCACATCTTGATTTAAGAAGACCTATTTACAAAAAAACAGCGGCTTATGGTCATTTTGGCAGATGTGAACCTGAATTTACATGGGAAAAAATTGATAAATCAGAAGAATTACAGAAATTTTTCAAGTAAATAAACAAGGAGAAGGGGTCGGTAAATTCACTGACCCCGAACCTGTCTTATGAGAGAGCTTGTTTTTTGCGACATTTCTTTTGTTCCCGATGAAAATGACAGTATTGAGAATAATATAAAAAAACTTCTTGAAGAAAAAGGAAAGACTGTAAGTGAATTTTCGCTCCATTCTCTGAGAAAATTAGCAAATCTTGTTGATGAGGGATTTAAAGAATTTACTCTCAATATTTATAAACAAAAAGTTATATCAATAATTCCTAAAAATTCTTTGCATAAAAATTATTCAATCTGGTTTCTTTTTGATAAAAACACAATATTAAGCTGTTTGTTTGACATAAATGCTGAGACAATTATTAACACTAATTTAAAAGAACTGGATAAAAAAATTTTCAGTCAGAAAAATTTCAGAGCTGAGAATGATTTTTTCAGAAAAGAGATAGAAAACGCTTTAAAAGAACAGGTTAATACCCTTCTTAAAAACACTAATATTGTTGAAAATAATATTTCTGAATGTTTTATAGCTGGTGACTCAAAATACATATTTAATATTTATTCATTATACCCTACTGAAAATGGAAATATTGCAACATATTCTTTTCCAGTTACTACTTTCAGTGAACTTGGATTTAATATTCTTTCTAATGCTATGGTTCGGTCTTTTGAAATAACACTTAAAGAAAATAATATATTTTTTCCTTTTATTTATACTATGGAAAAACTGACTCAAAATGATTTTATATTCATTTATAATGAAATGGTTGGCTGTATGAACAGAAAAAACAATGTTTTACATTTTGTTTCCGGTATAAATGAAGAAAATCTTCAAAAAAAAGTGGTTAATTATTTTAAGGATAATTATGTTTCACTGCCTGTTACTGTTGAGGTGGCAAAGAGTGATTTTTTTTATAAAACAGTTAAGTGCTATTATTTGAGCTTTGAAAAATTTTCTGATAATATAGATAGAAAATATTTTGATATTGGAAAACTGGGATTTTGGTGATTAAATTATGAAAAAATTATTTTTTATTTTACTTAATATTGTAGCAATTACTGGTTTTTTTTATTCGATATCTCCTGAGTTATTAAGCGATTCTATCAAAAATAAAATTGAGAAAACATATAAAGATTCCATACCATTGAGTATTGAAATTGTCAGACCTGAGATTTATAACTCAAGTGACCCGGAATTATACAGTATGGATGCACTTCTTAACAATAATGAAGCTGTTATAACTACTGGAATGACTCTTTTATCCTCAAAAATCGGCTCAAAAGAAAATTATATTTCGGCATTGAAGTTAAAAATTATTGCAGCTGGTAGAAATGTGCTTTTTGATGCACCATTTTTATCAAATATAAAAAAGCTTGATAATGTATTTTTCGGACTTGAACTTAACTATATGCTTATGAATATTTTTTCTTTTCTTGCGCTGTTTTCGATAATTTTATGCAGTGTAAAATTTGGTCTAATTGGCGGGGCTGGAGTTTCTGTTTTTTACACTCTTTTGTGGGTAATTGGTGCTTTTTATTTCAGAGGTGTTTTAACAGATTCAGGGACAAGATACCTGAGTGAAATTTTTAAACTTTTTTCTGAGCTTGATTTTTCATATGGAGTGGACTCTTTTTTTGAATTAAACAGAATTTATATGTTTAAAGATATATTGATAAAAAGCGGTGTTTTTATGATTTTTGGTATTTATCTTGGATTAACAGCATCATCAAAAGATAAAAAAATTGAGCACAAAATGATAGAACTTGAAACAGAAAATAAAAAAAATATGGCTCAACTTAAAAGACTTCAGAATGCTGAAGAAGAATTTAAAAAAGCTGGGGATAAAATTGCAAAACTTTCTTCTAGGGTAATTTCACTACAGATGCTTTCGCAGGTTTTAGGTGCCAGCCTTAATCTTGAAACTGCTCTTGATGAGGTTATAAATTCAGCTTCCAAACTTTTTGGCTCAAAAAAATGTGCAATATTTCTTCTGGATAAAAAAGGTGAAAATATTTATCCAAAGAAATTTAAAGGATATGCTGTTTCAGATTTGAATGGAATGAAGATGAATATAAAAACAAATACAGATAATATAATCAGTTATTGTCTTAATTCTAAAAATCTTATAACCACTGATATTGCAAAAAAGGATTTTAATATTGGCGAAATGATGAAAAAAACCACAATTGATATTGCCATGATAGCGCCACTTGTGCATGGTGAAGATTTGCTTGGTGCAATTTTGATTGGGGATACAGAAAGTGAGAAAAATATTCAGGATGATGGAAGATTATTATTACTTCTTGCTACTTTAACAGCTCTTACAATTAAAAATGCCCAGCTTTATCAGAAAACTGTTGAAATGGCCAATACAGACGGTCTTACAAAAATGTATAACAACAGATATTTTAATGATTTTCTTACTGAAGCTATTAAAAACGCCCAGAGAACAAGCACAAAAGTTTCATTGTTTATGACTGATATTGACCATTTTAAAAATTTCAACGATGTTTATGGACATCAGATTGGTGATTTTGTTTTGGAACAGACTGCAAAAATTATGGTTTCTTTATCAAGAGAAGGCGATGTGGCTGCAAGATATGGTGGAGAAGAATTTGTCTATGTAATGCCTGATACAGACACAAATGAAGCTATGAAAATGGCTGAAAATATGAGAATCGCGGTTCAGAATAAAAAATACAAACACAAAGAAGAAGAATTGTCTGTTACAATAAGTGCTGGTGTTGCTACATATCCAGATCACGCTTTAACAATTAAAGATCTTGTAAAACTTGCTGATGATGGTCTTTATCTCTCAAAAGAAGGCGGAAGAAATCAGGTCAGATGTGCTCCCGCTGAGAAAGGAATATCTTCCTCAGATAATGCTGAAAATCAAAATATACCTGAAAAAACAGAAACACCTGTTGCTGAAGTAAAACCAGCTGAAGTAGTTAGTAAAAATCAAAATACGGAAGATGACATATTCAAGTTTTAAGTATGGATAAAAAAGGGTTATTGTTAGTTTACATAATTGCATTAATATTAACGTTTATTATAAACGTTCTTCTTAATATTGCGCTTCCTGCAATAGGAAATAATGTTTCAATTTTTCTTACTGTAAGTATGTTATGTATGATATTTGCCTGGAGTTACGAAGAAGAAAAAACATCATATATTTACACAACAGGAGCTAATTCAGTAATTCTTCTTTTTGTTTTTTTTACAGGTTCGGCCATATATGAAACAATGAATTCTCTTAAACTTGAACCTTCTTTTGGTAATTATCTCATGGTTATATTCGGGTTTGGCATAAAAAACTTTTCACTTTCTTCAATATTCAGTTTGCCTGGGGTTTTCTGGTTTATGATTTTTAATTATGCGGCAGTTTATGTAATTAATACAATTAACAGAAACATCCTGTTTTTAAGAAATAAAGTAAAAGAAGCAATGAATAATATAAAAGAAATTAACAAATATAAAACAGATATTGAAAGATATGAAAAAACAATTGAAGAGCTTCAGAATAAAGTTGTGGAACTTTCTTCCAGAACTCTTGTATTAAAAGATTTTGCTTCAGAAATCGGTTCTTCATTTGAACCAAAAGAAATATTCAATTCAATAATTGAAGCAACAATAAAACTTCTTGATGCTGAACAGACCATGGTTCTGGTGTTTGACAGAAATAAAAAATTGAGAATAAGTGCCAGTCATAATATTGATCCTGAAGAAGCAAAAAAACTCAGTGTTAATGCAAGTGATGGTATAATAGGAATGATATTGAAAAATCATTCAATTATTACAAGAGAAGACATTGATAAAAATTTTCAGCTTTCAGAGCTTTATAAAATGGATAATGTTGAGATTCAGATAGCAGCTCCAATCGAATCAGAAGAACGTCAAATTTATGCAGTTCTTGTTATTAACAGAATGAAAAACAGAATATCAAAAGAACATATACGAATGTTTTCAATTCTTCTTAATATTGCAACATTATCACTTGAAAATTCAAAACTTTTTAAGAAAGTTGAATTTATGGCAAATGTTGATGGATTAACAAAACTTTACACCCACAGATTTTTTCAGGAATTTTTATCTGAAGAAATTGCAAGAGCAACAAGATATAAACGTTCTCTTACTGTGGTTATGAGTGATATTGACCACTTTAAAGTTTTTAATGATACATATGGACATCAGACTGGAGATATAGTTCTTGAAGGGGTTGCAAGAGTGTTTAAAGCTTCTGTCAGAAATAAAGTTGATCTTGTTGCAAGATATGGTGGTGAAGAATTTATAGCGGTTCTTCCTGAAACTGATATTGATGCCGGACTAATAGTAGCAGAAAGAATAAGAAAAAATGTGGAAAAAACTGATTTCAAAGGTGAAAAAGGTGAAATACATAAAGTTACTGTAAGTATTGGAATGTCAACTTTTCCAGTACATTCAACAGAAAGACTTGATCTTATTAAGAAAGCGGATACAGCTTTGTATTATGCAAAAGAATCTGGAAGGAATCAGGTTCAGGTTTTTAATCAGGAAAAAATGGAAATTGTTGAAAAGTAAAAAGTGTTTATTTGATTATTTATTTAAAAATAGTGGATTGGCAGGATTTTATGGGTTTTATAAATAAAAAAAAAATATTAATTTTAATGGTTTTTTTTTCAGCATTTAATGTTTTCGCTCTCAGATTTCAGTCTAAAACATTTATTTTTGGAAGAAATTTAAATGTTGATAATTTTTCTGTGCTTTTTAATTACAAAGAGGAGTTGAAACAAAGTTTTTATAACTCATCTTTTATTTTTTACAAAATTGATTCAAATCTTTCCGATATATTTGAGTCTGATTTTCTACTCACACTTTTTGATACAGATTATATGCTGTATGACAATTCATTCACAAAAAATAAAATGCTTATAACAAACTATTCAAATAAATTTGGTATTATTGACAATGTTTTGACATATTATAAATATAAAATAAATTCCCAGAATAATATTTATTTTTTATATCTATCAGATAAAGTTGAAAAAGCCAACAGAAATTATACCTATAATGAAAATATAGATGCATTAAGACTTTTTTTCAACAATAACAGTGAAGTTAAAAATCCTGAAAATTTAACTATTCTTATTGCCGATATTTCGTATTTTGATTTCAGAAATATTGTTGAAAAAATTGATTTTATTGATTATATTGTGAATTTCCAGGATTTTGAAACAGGAATTATAAACAGTAAAAAAATTTATAATATTCCAGAAAATAGCTTGGAAGTGTTAAGGTGTGATTTTCTATTTGGAAGAACAGGTTTTCTATCAGGAAGTTTTTCTGAAATAAATTTGGAAAACTCGCCACAATCACAGTTTATTAACAGGATAATAGCGGTTAATAAGTAAAACGCGAATGAAACGCGTATAAAGCGCGTATAAAACGCGGATGAATCGCGAATAAGACGGGGATGAAACGCATGAAAAAATGGTCATTTTTAATATTGATAAGTTTAATTATTTCTTCAAATGTATTCGGCTCAAATTTAAAATATGCCTATAAAGAAGAAGAATTTAAAGAAAAACTGTCAACAATTCTCATACAGAGATTTTTCAATGGAGAAAAAGAGAGAGTAAGAATAGAATATCCTGAACTCCGAGTGTATAATCTTATAACAGGATATTTACCAAGCATTAAAATCTATGCCGAAGATATTGTGCTTGATGAATTATATACAAAATATTTTCACATTGAATTAAAAAATATAAAACTTGATGTTGAAAACCTCTTTACAAATGATAAACTTATCGTGGCTGATGGAATGAAGGCAAAATTATTTGCCGAGATTGAAGAAAGTGCTTTGAATGACTTGATGAAAAGAAAAACAGATAAGATAAAAGTTGGAAATCCCAGAGTCAGAATAACGGATGATTCAATATTTCTTTCCGGTCATGTTAAAGCAATGTTTGTAAGTTCTCATGTTGAAGCCAGAGGAAGATTTTATATTGAAAATGGTAATAAAATACATTTCTCATCTGATTATATTATGGTAGCTGGTGTCAAATTACCACAGTTTCTTCTTATAAGAGTAATTAATACAATCAATCCTGTTCTTGATTTTGATAATCTCGGATTTGATATAGTTCTTAATGAAATAATTACTAATAATGGTGAATTTATAATAACAAGTTTTGACAGAAATATTGAATGGAACGATTTATGATTAGTGAAAAACAATTTTCAATTTTAATTATTTTTTTATTAATTCCAGGTATAATTTTAAGTGCCTGGTTTATTAACAACAGAATTATTTCTGAAAAAAACTATAACAGTTTTCTGACTGCGGCTGATTATGATGATATTATAAATGTGTCAGGTGATAATATTTTTGAATTACTTGTTAATTTTAATTTGAATCAAAATATCTCCTCATTAATTCTAAAACCTGAAAAATTTTCAAAACTTGTCGAGACAGGTGATATAAATGTATTGACTGGAGCAGAAATTGTGAATTCTCTGAAAATCCAGGCTCTGCTTACGCCCTATATTCTTGAAGTGCTCAGTCTGAAAGATATTAATTACTCATACACTTATATTTATTCTCAGAATGCTGAAATTTTAAATTTCATAACAGAGTTTATCAAAATATTAAAGCCAGATTCAAAATACGAGCTTATCGAGAAAAAATATGGAACCAGAAGGAATGAAAAATCTTATTATATTCTTATTACAGATTTTGATAAAAACCGGCTCTTAAACCTTGATTATGGCTTCAACAGAAAACTTATTGATAATCTTAAAATGACAGATTTAAAACTTGTATTTGATTTCAGAAATTTTTCTTCTGAGAACGCTCTTAAATTTTTAAGAAATGAAAAAATCAATCCAGACTATATTTTAATAGAAAAAATATCACAGGAACTTAACAGCTACATGCTTGTAAATAATATTACAAAAATTAAATATGAGTTTGAAAATAATACAATCCCTTATCCGTTTACAAGAGGACATAAAGTGAATATTGAGGATTACAGTAATTATGACAATCTTTTCAGGAGAATTAAAAGAGCAGTATGGGAAAGAAAAATCAGTTTTGTAGAATTTGTTTTTGACTCAAAAAAAGATTTTGAAAGCAATTATAATGCTGTTGTTTATGTTAATCAGAATATGAAAAACAGTGGATTTACTCATAAAAAATCAGAATATTTTAAATTGATTGCTGTTAAGAATCAGAAATTTAAAATTGGGATTATTGTGTTCTCGCTCATTGTTTTCATTTTTTCATCAATGAAAGCATTTTTTGGATTTGAAATAAGAGAAACCTTGATTTTTATAGGAGTGTTTTCCTTTATAATAATTTATTATATAAACAGGGATTATTCATCAGCTGTTTCTGTAAAGCTATTCTGTGCTTTTCTTGCTTCGCTTATTATCCCGGTTCATTCTCTTAATCTGCTGAAAATAAAATTTTCTAACAATTCATTATTACAGTTTAAAAATACTTTTTCAAATATTTTCGAACTGTTAAGTTATAATTTAACTGGAGTAATACTGGTAATTCCTCTTTTTTATGATGAAAGATTTCTTCAGGGTGATATTTTATTCAGAGGAGTAAAAGCCTCGCTTTTAATTCCTGTATTGATTTTTATTTTTTATCATTTAATAAAAAGCCGAGCTAATATAGTAAAATTAATGGAAAGCCAGCTAAAGATAAAACATCTAGTTATTGCTGTTACAGTTATTTCAGGTGCTTTTTATTATCTTCTCAGATCATCAAATGCCGGGGCTTCTTTCATGCTTCCGCTTGAAAATGATATACGAAATCTGCTTGAAGACTTATTTGTTATAAGACCGAGAACTAAAGAATTTTTATTTTTATATCCAGCGGTATTTTTTTTCTCAATGAAATTTTTTCCAAAAAGAAAAAGTATAAGTTATTATTTAACACTTCTTCTTATTTTAATAGGTCAGGTAAGTGTATATAATACTTTTATGCATTTTCATACTCCACTGGTATTAAGTATTTTCAGAACATTTAATGGTTTGATTTTAGGATTGATAACAGGTATTATTTTAATTATGGCAGTAAGTGGATTTTACATTTTTAAAAACAACATTCTTCAAACCATTGAAGAAAAAACTGCAATCGAAAAATAAGGGAGCCTGAAAAACATGATTCAGATGTATAATGTATCAAAAGTTTATAATAATGGTGTCCGTGCACTTGACAATATTAACATAGAAATTGAAAGAGGGGAGTTTATTTTTCTTATCGGACCTTCTGGAGCTGGTAAATCCACATTTCTGAAACTGATTTTCAGAGAAGAGCTCCCGACAGAGGGTCATGTTATAATTGATGGTAGAAACATTGAACGCTTAAAGCAGAATAAAGTTCCTTACCTGCGAAGAAATATAGGTGTTGTATTTCAGAATTTCAAGCTTCTGAAAAATAAAAACGTATATGAAAATGTTGCATTTGCTTTAAGAGTGACTGGGGTTTCTGAAGGGGTTATATCAAGACAGACAAAAAGTGTGCTTGAACTTGTCGGGCTTTTACATAAAGCCAGAATGTATCCTGAACAGCTTTCTGGTGGTGAACAGCAGAGAGTTTGTATTGCAAGAGCTCTTGTAAATGACCCTGCAATACTTCTTACAGATGAACCAACAGGAAACCTTGATCCGACTATTTCAAATGAAATAATGAAAATGCTTAAAGAAATAAACCTGAGAGGAACCACAGTCATTATGGCAACTCATTCCAAGGCAATTGTGGATAGAATGAGAGAAAGGGTTGTGGTTTTAAAAGACGGTCGTTTAATAAAAGATAACGAGAGAGGATTATACAGCTATGAAGCTGATGAATGATATGACTTATTATGTAAAAGAAGCTTTTGTAAGTTTCTTGCGTGGTGGAGTTATGAGCATAACTTCAGTTACAACTATCACAATATCTCTTGCCATATTCGGACTTATTTTAATTTTTTCAATGAATCTGAAAGAATTTGCCTCAATACTTGAAAGTCAGGTTGATGTTACAGTTTATCTTAATAATACATATAATGACAATGACAGACAGGCTCTTGAAAAAAAACTTGCGGAAAGCAAAGATGTTGAAGAATTTAATTTTATATCTAAAGATGAGGCACTTCAGAGATTGAAAAAGGAATTGAAAGAAGAAGATTTACTTTTATCTGCTTTAGAATCTAATCCACTTCCTGATTCAATTGAATTGAAAATTAAATCCTCACTTTCTGTTCATAAGATAATTAAAGAGTTGAGAGCAGAATTCAATTTTATCGATGATATTTTTTATGGTCAGGAAATTGTTGAAAAAGTAAATAAATTTACCCAGGTAATAAGAATTATTGGAACAATTTTAGTAGTTCTTCTTGGAATAGCCTCAATGTTTATTGTATCTAACACAATAAAACTCACAGTATATGCAAGAAAAGAAGAAATCGAAATAATGAAACTTGTTGGAGCCACAAATGGTTTTATAAGAATGCCATATATAATTGAAGGAATTGTTCAGGGATTTCTCGGTTCACTTGTTGCTGTAATTATAATTATGTTTTCCTATCCTCAAATTGTAAACAATTTAAAAGACATACTTCCATTTATTCCATTTGTTACAAACAGTGCTGAACTTTTAGTTCTTTATTCCAAACTTATTTTTTCTGGAATATTTCTTGGTGTTATAGGCTCTCTGATTTCGGTGAGGAAATTTCTTGATGTATAAAAAAGTTTTATTTTTTTTTGTGTTATTATTTTTTTTTACAGCTGTTTCAAGCGATGAAACAGAAAGACTTCTTTCATTTGAAAAAGAAAGGGAAGAGCTTGATCTTAAGAGAAAACAGATTGAGATTTTATTAAATTCTGCCAAAAAGAAAGAAAATGAACTTTTAAGTGAACTTTCAAGGCTATCAACAGAAGAAAAAGAACTTGAAGAAGAAATAACTTTTGTTAGAACAAGAATAAATGAACTTGGAAATAATCTTGATACCCTTATGGTCAGAAGAGATGAACTCGAAAACATTCTGAGTGAAAAATATCCTGTAATATCAGATTATCTTATTCACATGTACAAGAGAAAAAACTGGGATTATTCAAGGATTTTTTTTGATTCTGGTTCTTTCAATACATTTATCAGAAAATATAAAATAATGAAAAAATTAATACGAGAAGAACTCATATTTCTTGATTCAGTAAAATCAGATTTGCAGGAACAGATTATAGTTTCACAGAGAATAGAAAGTCAGAGAAGAGAATTACAGAATTTTGCAGTTGAACTTGAAATTAAAGAAAAAGAATATGTTGAACTTGTTGAAAGACAGGAAAGACTTTTAGTAAGAGTGAGAAATGAGAAAGAGGATTTGGAAAAAAAATACAATAAAATCCATGAAGATTTTATAAAAATTACCCAGATTATTCAGTATGAAATTGAAAAAGAAACTCAAACTTCTGAACAGCCAATAAAACAGCCAGATAAAGAAAAAGAGGAAACTTCTGCTGCAAAAGAGCTTAAGTTTTCGTGGCCAGTTTCTGCTACAAATCCGATTTTGATACCTTTTGGACAGCAGTATAATGAATATAATACACTTTTTAATAATCAGGGTATAGATATTCAGATAAAAGAAAACGACTGGGTTATAGCAGCTGAAGAGGGAAACATAGCTTATATTGGCAGTATGCCTGGACTTGGAAAAATAATAATAATTAGACATCAGGATGATTATACTTCAGTATATACGTATCTTGATGATATTTTTGTCAGAATAGGACAGAAAATAAAAGTTGGGGAAAAACTGGCGACCGGTGTAATAAATGCCGATAACAGAGAAAAATCAGTTATTCATTTTGAAATAAGAAAACGTGGGGAGCCTGTGAATCCCGAGAAACTACTTATAATCAGGAGATAGAGCATGAAAAATTTCAACAGAAAAAATTTATTACTTGGATTATTGATAATCCTTTCTTTTGTATTTATGCAGGGAGCATCAATCCCTTTTACATATTTGAAAAGAGCTTCTATGGTTGATAAGGTTATGAAAATAATAGAGGAAAATTTTGTACCGTTGACTGATACTCAGGAGATAAATGAGCAGGTTTTGATTTATGGAGCCATTGAAGGAATGCTTGCAAAATTAGAAGACCCATACTCAAGATTCATGCCTCCTGAATCTTTTAAGGAAATGCAGGAAGAAACAAGCGGAACATTTGGTGGAGTAGGTATTATTATTACTAATAAGGATGAGTATCTTATGGTTGTTTCTCCTCTTGAAGGAACACCAGCATGGAGAGCTGGTATTCAGCCAGGAGATATTATATTTGAAATTGATGGAAAATCTTCAGCAAAAATGAACACACTTGATGCTACCAAAATTATTAAAGGTCCTGTTGGAACAGAGGTGAATCTTAAAATATTAAGAAAAACTGGTGATGGAAGTGATAAATATTATGATTTTGTTCTTAAAAGAGATAATATAAAAGTATCTACAATAAGTCAGTCAGGAGTAATTGAAGAACATATCGGATATATCAGAATAAGTAATTTTGGTGAAAGAACTGGCGAGGAATTTAAAGAAGAACTTGAAAAATTGAAAAAAAATGCAAAAATTGATTCCCTGATTTTAGATTTAAGAAGTAATCCGGGTGGATTGCTTAATACAGCGGTAGAAGTATCGCGTGCACTTCTTCCTGCCGGGAAAACAGTGGTTTCAATCCGTGGAAGAAATGATGAAGAAGTTAATTATCCTGTTTATCATACTGGCGTTACAGATTTACCATTAATAGTTCTTATTAACAAAGGAAGTGCGAGTGGTAGTGAAATTGTTGCAGGTGCAATTAAAGATAATAAAAGAGGATTGATTGTAGGTTCTGAATCTTTTGGTAAAGGGCTTGTTCAGACTGTAATTCCTCTTGATGATGGTTCTGCAATGGCAATAACAACTGCTAAATATTACACTCCTTCAGGTATAAGTATTCATGGAACAGGAATAACTCCTGATATATCAGTTGAAATGCCTGAAGCTACAGATGAAATACTTGAAGAGTTGAATAAGGAAAGAGAAGCTAATTACGATAAAGAGCAGGAAAGAATTTTTGAGAGAGAACAGGGTAAAGTTATAAATGTCGAGGTTGGTAAGTTTGACAGACAGCTTAGGGAAGCTGTTGTAATAATAAGAGGAGCAAAAATGCTTACAGGGATTTCCGGGGAGAATGTTTTTAAAAAATGAAAACTGAAAAAAGACAGATTATTGATAGAAAAAAACTTAAGATTACAACCAGTTTTTTAATAGTGGTTTTAATAGTGAGTTTTTTTTCATTGATTTTTTCTGATAAAAATTTAACTGATTCGGGAATTGTAACTGCTGAAAAAATTAAATCAGAAGAAAAAAAATATTCTGAAAAAATAGATTTAGATACAGTATTACCAGATTCAATTAAAGATAACATTACTGAGAAAGCATTGCCTGAATTTAAAGGATATGTAGCAATAATAATGGATGACCTGGGTTATGGACATGAAAACAGATATAATCTTTTTGAAAAGTTAAAAGGTTTTAAACTCACAATGTCAATTATCCCCCACACTCATAATGCAGTTAATGCAGAAAAAAATTCTACTGAGGCCGGTTTTGAAAACATGCTTCATATCCCCATGCAGGCAAAAGGTCTTTCTAATCAGTATGAAAATGAAATTCGTGTTGATATGAAACATGATGAACTATATGAATCTCTTGAAAATATGCTTTCTTCTTTTGAAAGTATTAAAGGGGCAAATAATCACATGGGCTCAATGGCAACAGCTGATAAAAAGACCATGGTTAATGTTCTTGCATTTTTAAAAAAGAGAAATCTGTTTTTTATAGATTCTCTTACCACAAATCAGACTGTAGTTGAAGAAGTATCAAATCTTCTTGATTTGGAATATCACGGAAGAGATATTTTTCTTGATAATATTGCTGAAGAAAATTATATAAGAAGTCAGTTTGAGAAAGTAAAAAGTGTGGCAGCAAGAAAAGGATATGCTATTGCAATCTGTCATGCCAGAGAAAAAACCATTGAAACACTTCAAAAAATACTCCCTGAACTTGAAAATTCAGGTGAATATAAACTAGTTTTTGTGTCAGAACTTATAAAAGATAAAAAAAAATTCTCAGTAAGTAAACTATAGAGCAATATAAATATTGCTGTGATGGTGCTTCGCCCCATGTAATGGCTTTCAGCCATGTAAAGACACCTTAAGGTGTCAGTAAAGTTGACTATCGTCAACAGATAA
>JBAZDD010000006.1:0-25144 GCA_041654635.1 Candidatus Muiribacteriota bacterium | reverse complement strand
TAAAGCAAGAACTTAAGAGCCGTAAACAGTAATCAGTAATTGGTAATCCGATAAAGCAAGAACTTAAGAGCCGTAAACAGTAATCAGTAATCGGTAATCCGATAAAGCAAGAACTTAAGAACTGAAGAGCAAAAACGAAACAAAAATATAAAAAAAAATAAAAAAAAACAAAAAAAATAAAAACATTAATGAAAATTTAGGAGAATGATATGCTGGATACTATTATGGAAAGAATTGTAAATGAAAACATTGAACTCGTTGATCTTAAAATAACAGATTTTTTAGGTAAACTCCATCATGTGACAATTCCTGCTGAAAATTTCAATTATGAAATAATGGAAGATGGTATTGGTTTCGATGCTTCCAATTACAAATTTGCAAGAGTTGAAAACAGTGATATGGTTATGAAACCAGATCTTGAAACAGGTGTTATTGATAAGTTTTATAACAGAAAAGTTCTGAGTTTTACCTGTGATTCATTTATTGCAGATTCTGGTCAGGTAAATAATCTCGGGCCAAGGAATATCTGTAAAAATGTAATGAAACTTTTCAAGGAAAAAGGAATTGCAGATGAAATACTTTTTGGACCTGAATATGAGTTTCATATTTTTGATAATGTCAAGTTTGAATATTCTTCAGAAAAAGCTTTTTTTGAAATTTTCTCAAGACAGTCAAGTAAACATACTGGAAGTGAAAAATCCAATAATGGATTTCATATAATTACGGGAAATGGTTATCATGCTCCACTTCCAAACGATACTTTTGCAGATTTGCGTAATGAAATGACTCTTGAACTTAAAGATATGGGAATTCCAATTAAATATAATCATCATGAAGTTGGTGGAACTGGTCAGATGGAAATCGAAACTGGATTTATGAATATTCTTAAAGCAGCTGATTCAACTCAGCTTATTAAATATGTTATTAAAAATATTGCAAACAAACATGGTAAAACCGCAACGTTCATGCCTAAACCTATCGAAAATGAAGCTGGTAACGGCTTTCATGTTCATCTGTTTATGAAAAAAGATGGTAAAAATATATTTTCAGCAGGTAATGGTGAACTTTCTCAAACTGCGCTTTATGCGATAGGCGGAATTCTTACAAATCTGAAATCACTTGTAGCTCTTACAAATCCATCAACAAATTCTTATAAAAGACTTATTCCAGGATTTGAAGCTCCGGTTAAAATATTTTTTGGTAAAGCCAATAGAAGTGCTGCTATAAGAGTACCAGCTTATGTTAAAAAAGATGATTTTTTAAGATTTGAGTATAGAACTATGGATGCAATGTGTAATCCATATATTGCTTTCGGGGCAATTGCGCTTGCAATGTTAGATGGAATTGAAAACAGAATAGATCCTGTTAAATTAGGATATGGTCCTGTTGACACTAATATTTTCACTCTGCCAAAAGAAGAACTTGAAAAAATAGATTCACTGCCAGCTTCTTTTGAACAGGCACTGGAAAATTTAAAATTAAATAATGAATATTTGACCAGACATAATATTTTTAATAAACTTATAATTGATAAGTTTTTAGAGATAAAAACGAAGGAAATAATGGATATAAACAAAAAAATATCTCCGTATGAATTTGTTTCATACTATGATTTTTAAAAATTAAGTTAAACCGAAAAAAAGGGAGGATTTTAATGGCAGCAAGACGAGTTTTAATCATGGGAGCAGCAGGTAGAGATTTTCACAACTTTAACACAGTTTATCGAGATAACAAAAATTATGAAGTTGTATGTTTTACCGCAACACAGATACCAGATATTGATGGTAGAAAATATCCTAAGGAACTCGCTGGTAAAAATTATCCAAAAGGGATTCCTATTTATTCGGAAGATAATCTTGAGGAGCTTATAATTAAAAATAAGATTGATGATGTTGTATTTTCTTATTCTGATGTAAATTATGAGTATGTAATGAGAAGAGCTGCTATTGTTAATGCAACAGGTGCAAACTTTGTAATGCTTGGTGCTGCTGAAACAATGATTAAATCCAAAAAACCTGTAATATCAATATGTGCAACCAGAACAGGATGTGGTAAAAGTCAGACAACAAGAAAAATCTGTAATTTACTGAAAGCAGCTGGAAAAAAAGTGGTTGCTGTCAGACATCCAATGCCTTACGGTGACTTAGTCAAGCAGGAAGTTCAGAGATTTGCAACATTAAAAGACCTTGATAAACATAAATGCACTATTGAAGAAAGAGAAGAATACGAACCACATGTAAAAAATAACACAATAATTTATGCGGGTGTTGATTATGAAAAAATTTTAAGAGAAGCTGAAAAAGAAGCAGATATTATTTTGTGGGATGGCGGTAACAATGATATGCCATTTTTTAAGCCTGATGTCGAAGTTGTTGTTGTTGACCCTCACAGAGCAGGAGATGAAATTTATTATTATCCAGGTGAAGTAAATCTAAGAAGAGCAGATATTATTGTTATTAATAAAATTGATAGTGCTGATGGAGAAATGATTACTGAGTTGAGAGAAAATATCAGAAGTGCTAATTCCAAAGCTATAGTAGTTGATGCTGCAAGTCCACTTCTGGTTGAAGGATATGAAAAAATAAAAGGTAAAAAAGTATTAGTAATTGAAGATGGACCAACTCTTACACATGGTGAGATGGAGTATGGTGCAGGTATTATTGCAGCTGAAAAATACGGAGCTGCAGAAATAATTGACCCTAGACCTTATGTTGTGGGTGAGATTAAAAAAACTTTTGAAAAATATCCATATATTGGAACACTTCTTCCTGCAATGGGGTATAGTGATAAACAGATAAAAGATCTTGAAAAATCTGTCAATAAAACTGAATGCGAGCTTGTAATAATTGCAACACCTATAAATCTTACAAAACTTATTAAAATTAATAAACCAATGGTTTTTGTCAGTTATGAGCTGCAGGAAATTGGGCATCCAGATCTGGCAGAAACATTAAAAAAATTTTTAAAATAAAGGAGATTTAAGTATAATATGTCAAAGTTAGCTGTTATTGCATTAGGTGGAAACAGTATTATTAAATCAACACAGAAAGGAACAATAGACGAACAGGAAAGCAATTCCGATGAAACCAGTAAATATCTTATAGAGCTTGTAAAAAAAGGGTATAATTTAATAATTACCCATGGTAATGGTCCTCAGGTTGGAAATATTCTGCTGAGAAATGAAGCCGCTAATCAGATGTGGGGTATTCCAGTAATGCCTCTTGATATCTGTGTTGCTGATTCTGAAGGTGGAATGGGTTATATGCTTCAGAGATCAATGTGTAATGAGCTAAATCGACAGAAAATTGATAAAAAGGTTGTTACAGTTATTTCTCAGGTTTTAGTTGATAAAAATGATAAAGCGTTTTCAAACCCAACAAAACCGATTGGTCCTTTTTACGATGAGGCACGCGCTCAAGAACTTATGAAAGAAAAAGGCTGGGTTATAAAAGAAGACAGCGGAAGAGGTTGGAGAAGAGTGGTTCCATCTCCTAAACCAGTGGGATTTATGGAACTTGATATTGTAAAAGATCTTGTTGAAAAAGATTATATTGTTATCGCTGGAGGAGGCGGAGGAGTTCCTGTGTCCAGACATGAAGATGGCTATCTTGAAGCAATTGAGGCTGTGATTGATAAGGATTTGGCTTCTGCGTATATTGCAAAAGAATTGAATGCTGATATTTTCATAATTCTTACAGGCGTACCTAAAGTGGCAGTAAACTTTAACAAACCTGATGAAAAATGGCTTGATATGATTTCGGTTAAAGATGCTGAAAAATATCTTTCTGAAAATCAGTTTCCAGCTGGAAGTATGGGACCAAAAATACAGGCAGCTGTAGATTTTGTCAAAACAACAGGCAAAGAAGTTGTTATTACTTCTCAGGAAGAACTTGGAAAAGCAGAATATGGAACGAAAGTTGTCAAATAATGTTTATGGTCGCACTTTAAATAATGAGAGGGGAGTTTTTTAATGAGTGATACTAACTTGTTGCAGGATCTTCTGAAAACTGCTGGTAATAGACAGAATTCAAATGAAGAGCTTGCTATTCTGAAAAAAAGTGAAAAAAAAGATATATCAGATAATGAAAAAACTTATATGGAAAAAAAAGAAAAAAAGACAGATGATTTGAAACAGGAAAAGCCATCTGTCTTTTCCTTTACTGAGGATAATGTTATTGATCATGCTGATAAAAACTATGAGGATATACTTAAAGAATTTTCAGATGACATTGTCGAAGTAGAAGGTTTTGAGGACATAAAAAAAGAAAAGAAAGAAATAATCGAAGAAGTTTCAGATATTCCAGATGATCTTATAGTTGATGATTTGTCTTATTTTTTTATTGAAGAAGCTGAAGAAGTTAAAAAAGAAGAATTAAAACATGTTGAAAAAACACAAGGAAAAAATGTTACTGAAAACAAAAAAGTTGCTCCTGAAAATGTTATGAAAAAAAATGAGAATGAACTACTTGCGGAATTTTACAAAGTTGAAGAAGAAAAGATGGATTCTCGAGAAGTAATTGAGGAAATTCCTGTTTCCGAAAAAAATATTTCTGAACCTGAAATCCAGGAAAATAATGGATATAATCGAGCTGTTGTTGATATTAAAAAAATAATTGATTCATTTTTAGAACTTGTGATTAATAAAAAAGCTAAATTACTTCACTTTGACAGCAGCGGTTTTATAAGCATTCTTTCTTTTGATAACAAGTTGGAAAAAGAAAAAAATGAAAATTTTAATTTTAAGGATTTATCTGCTTTCGCAAATTATGTTATGCCAGGTTCTGAAAGAAATATTTTTGAGGTAAATAATTTTTTCAAGACAAAATACTCTTTTTCTTCCAGAGAATTTAATGTTGTTATTTCTAAATGTCTCAATCAGATTAATTTTTCTTTTGTGCTTGTTAATAAAATAGCGGATCTTTTTCTTCCAGTTATTAATTCTATTGATTATACAAGGGCAATTAATAAAAACAGAGGCTCGATTAATATTCTCTCTGGATTTGAAGATGAATATGCAGATGAATATGCAAAAATGATTGTTGATAAAATTGGTCAGGACTTTAAAAATTTTACACTTGTATTTGAAAGAGAAAAAGTCGAATTTGCCTCAAGAAATCTTATAATAGATTACATAAAAACGCCAAAGAATGGAGTGTTAAAAAATATATTAGGCTCACTTCCCTCAATAATTTTTTATAAAGGCGGAATTGATAACGAACTTTTAGATGATATTATTGATGGAGCATGGAGTGGAAAAAATATTTTTATACTTACAAAAGGTAAAAATGCAGTGGGAGAAATTATAGAGTTTTATCTTTCTCTTATTGAAAATGATATGAAAAAAAGATTGTTTGTTAAATTCATAAACACTGTAACATCTTTAAATCTTCTCCCAGTTCATAATGGTGAATTTATTCCAGTATGGGAATTTGCTTTTTTTGATAAAAAATTAAAAAGAAGCCTTCTTGAAGAAAAATACGACAATTTTTTCAGAGATCTTTCAGAAACAAATAATGAAAATATAATTTCTTTTTCAAAAATTTTGAATAAATCGGTAACAGCTGGTAAAATATCAAGAACTATTGCAGATAATTTTTTACGAGATTTTTCTGCAATTTCTGAATAATATTTAGGGAGGTTTTATGCTTATTAAACAGCTTGTTGTTGAAGCAAAAAACAAAGTAGGAGAATTATATAACATTATTAATATATTGTCATCGAATAATATTGATATTAAAGCAGTTGTTTCAAATGCTCAGATGTGTGACAATATTACAATTGCAAAAGTCAGACTTATTGTGTTGAATAACGAAATGGCTGTTCATGTTCTTGAAAAAGAAGGTTATAAAGCTGTTCTTGAAAATGTAGTAATTGTTGATATTTCAGACACTCCTGGAAGTTTGACACCTATTTTAAAAGTCATACATGAAGCAAATCTGAATATTGAATATGTTTATACTTTTTTAACCCATATTGAAAATAAAGCACTTGCGGTTTTCTGTTTTGATGACAATGACAAAGCCATTAATGTATTAAAAAAACATCATTATACCATTGTGACTGATCACAGTATTAAAAACAGATATGGAAGCACACAATTTTTTGAAGAAAGGGATTTGAGAGAGTATCTTTCAACCATAATAACCCCTTGATTCTGTTGAAAATTTTTTAATTTGATATTGACTTTTTAAAAATTAAATGTTAACCTATCGTTATTAAAAGGTTGGGAAGTCGTCTAATGGCAGGACTGTTGACTCTGGATCAGCCTATGGTGGTTCGAATCCACCCTTCCCAGCCATTTTTTATATCTTTTGAAGGCTCCATCGTCTAACGGCAAGGACATCGCCCTCTCAAGGCGGAAATCGGAGTTCGAGTCTCCGTGGAGCTACCAGGCCGTAATAATCACGAATTCTAAATTTTCTGTCTTATTAGAAACTGTATTCTCCCATCTGAATCAAGACATTTTTTCATGTAAAGTGAATATGGAAAGTTTTCTTTTTTATGAATAAAAAGATGGGGATGATAAGGATTACTGAATTTACTGAAATCAAACTTTGCTGCTTCTGCAATATATGGGTAAAAGTCATGGACAAGATAAAAATATCCACCTGACTTAAGACGAGAAGCGATTTTTTCGATAAAATCCTGTGTTACTGTTCTTCTTTTTCTATGGCGATTTTTAAACCAGGGGTCAGGACATATGACAAAAACATCTGATAAGCTGTTTTCAGGGATTTTTTCAAAAAACTCAACAAATTCCCCAGTTAATGAAGTTGCGTTTTCTATCTTTAAATTAATAATTTTTTCCTCTGCTGCTCTAACTGCGGTCAGATTATAATCAATCCCTATTATAAATTTTTCGGGAAATCGGGAAGCATAAGAGGATAAAAAATGTCCTTTGCCACATCCTAAATCAACACAGATATTTTTTTTTCTGGTAAAAACAGAGTAATCAAATGTATCAATATTCATCATATTCATACAATAAAAAAAAACGTTACAAAAATCAAATTTTTATGCTATAATTATCAGGAGAAGCAAGTATGGAGGTAATTAACCATGAAAATTAATCAGAAGTTGTTTTTTTCTATTTTAATCCTTGTTTTTGTGTGTATATTCAGTTTTGGTTATACATATGATCAGGGTGTTACAGTTAATGGAAATAATGTTGAATTCCGGCTCTGGGCACCTGGTAAAAGAACAGTGGCTGTTGTGGGTGATTTCAACAGCTGGGATAAAACAAAGAATCTGCTGAAAGTTGATGGTAATGGTTACTGGACAACAAAAGTTAATTTATCAAAGGGTGAATACAGATATAAATTTGTTATAAATGGCGAGCTTTTTATTGGTGATCCTTATGCAAGAGAAGTTGCATGGGATGAGTATGGTCCTAATGCTGTGGTTAAAGTTGGAATGCCTGAATTTAAATGGACTGACAATAATTTTAAAATGGCTCAGTTTAATGATTTAGTAATATATGAAATGCATATTGGTGATTTTACTCCACAGGGTACATATACTTCTGCAAGAGAAAGAATATCCTATTTAAAAGAACTTGGTATTAATGCTGTTAAAATGATGCCTGTAAAAGAATTTCCGGGAGATATTTCATGGGGGTATAATCCTGCATATTATTTTGCTCCAGAAAAAGCTTACGGTTCACCTGATGAACTAAAAGCTCTTATAAATGAATTACACAGAAATGGTATAGGTGTAATTTTTGATATGGTATTTAATCACTGCTCCCATGATCATCCTTTTGTTCAGATGTATGATTATTACAGCAGTCCATGGTTTTCAAATGTTTCAAATCCGTGGGGAATGCCTAATTTTAATGTGTGGAGTGATAATACTAAAAGATTTATAAAAGATGTTGTTAATTACTGGGTTAGAGAATATAAGGTTGATGGTTTCCGATATGATTATACAAAAGGTATTGGCTATGATATGTATAATGGTGTAAGTTTTATTACCTGGGAAGCCAGAAAAGCAGGTGAGGCAGTTGGAAAATATATTTATCAGATAGCAGAACATCTTCCAATGGATCCTAATATGGTAAAATCTACACAGCTTGATGCTCAGTGGAATGATATTTTTCATCATCAGATGAAAGCTAATCTAAGAGAAGGTGTTTATAAAGATAATTTCAGATTTGGTGACCTTCAAAAAACAATGTCTGGAATAGATTTCAGAAAAATTGGTTTCAATGACCATTCACAGGTGATTAACTATACTGAGAATCATGACGAAGAAAGAGTTATTTACGAAGCAATGACAAATCCTCATATTGATTATCATAAAGCAGTAAGAAAATCCAAACTTGGAGCAATTACCCTCTTTACTTCTGCGGGCATTCCAATGATTTATCATGGTCAGGAGTTCGGCATGGATACAGCAAGGACTATTGATCCTAATAAATTACAGTGGAATAAGCTAAGCTACAATTATCCAGGTAAAGAAGTATATAATCATTTTAAAGCTCTTATAAAATTAAGAAAAAATCACATGGCTTTAAGACAAAATAATATTGAAGAAGTATGGAGATATCAGAATGAAAATGTTTTAATTTATAAGAGATGGGATAATTATGGTGATATAATCATAGTTGCTCTTAACTTCTCTGATTACGATCAGTATGTTGATATTCCTATGCCACAGAACGGAAGATGGTATGAATATATTTATAATTATGAGGTTAATGTTGATAATAACAGACTTGTTAAACATCAAATCCCACCATCTGGAGGTAAAATTTTCTGTTTGAAAAAAACATGGTAATATTATATAATTATATTTAGTTATAATAATCGGATTTGTTTTTTGCAGGGGTGGTAAAGTTGTTGAATGATAAAAATGTACTTGTTGTTGATGATGAAATAGAAATTCTCAACATATTAGAATTTTTTCTATCAAAAGAATTTAAAAATGTTTATAAATCCCAGGATGCTTTTTCAGCTTTAGAGTTTATCTATAAATCAAATAAGAAAGTTGATGTTATTCTACTTGATGTCATGATGCCAATTCTTGACGGGTTTCAGATTGCAAAAATTCTTAAAATGCAGAGAGAATATAATAAAATTCCAATTATCATGCTTTCTGCTTTGGGTGAAGATGCTAACATTAAAAAAGGTTTTCTTGTTGGTGCTGATGATTATATTGTAAAACCTGCAAGGAAAGATACTATTATTGAAACTGTCAGTAAGGTTATAAGGAAAAATGAAAATCTTAACAGTTCTGGAAGAGTTTATAACATTAAATTTGAACTTAAAAGTGATTTTGAATATATTAAAGAAATAAATAATATGGCAAAATGGATTTTTTCAAACACAGGTGCTGAAGAAATGATGGTTTCAGACCTTGTTTATTCGCTTAATGAAATGTGTGCTAATGCTATTGAACACGGTAACCGTTCTGATAAAAATAAAAATGTTTTTGTAGAATGTGATGTTTATTCAGATAAAGCTGTTGTCTCGATTAAGGATGAAGGAAGAGGATTTAATCCTGAAGATACTCTTGAAAGACTTGAAGGCGCTGATATGTACAGGTTAAGAGGTCGTGGGATGATAATTACCAGACAGCTTATGGATAATATTGAGTATGTTGAAAACGGTAAACAGGTTGTAATGACTAAATTTTTTAATAAAATTAAAACCGCCGGAGATTAAAACTCCGACGGTTTTTTTATAATTCTATTCAAGTTCGTGTATTATTAATCCACTTCTCAGTTTTGGTTCAAACCATGTTGATTTTGGTGGCATTACTTTATCAGCATCAGCCACATCCATAAGTTGAGTTATTGAAGTTGGATACATTGAAAATGTTACCTTGAATTTTCCATTATTAACTATTTTTTCCAGCTCATTTAATCCTCTTATTCCACCAATAAAGTCTATTCTTTTATCGGTTTTTGGATCACCAATACCTAAAACTGGGGATAGCACATTTTTGTATAAAATACTTACATCAAGAGAATCTATTACATCTTCGGCATCGTAAATTCCATCTTTTGCAGACAATTTATACCAGTTTCCATCTATGTACATTCCAAAAGTGTGAAGGGATTCTGGTTTATACTGAGAAGATTTTTTTTCTACATTGAATTTTTCTGAAATTTTTGAAATGAATTCTTCTGTAGAATTACCGTTAAGATCTTTTACAGCTCTGTTGTAATCCATAATATAAAGTTCATCATGAGAAAAAATAATTGATAAAAACCAGTTATATTCCTCGTTTCCTGTGTGGTCAGGATTTGCCTGTCTTCTTCGGTCACCTGTTTTAGCAGCAGCAGCGGAACGATGATGACCATCGGCAACATAAAGATATTCTATATCATTAAACATTCCGGTAATTTTGCATATTGTTTTGATATCATCAACAACGTAAAATGTGTGTTCAATTCCATCTTCTGTGGTAAAGTTATATTCAGGTTTATGATCATTTATCCAGCTGTCAATTATTTCCTGAACCTCTGCTTTTTTTCTGTAGGTTAAAAAAACAGGACCAGTGTTTGCATTTATTGTATCCACATGTTTAATTCTGTCTTCTTCTTTGTCAGTTCTTGTGTGTTCATGTTTTTTTATTCTGTTTTCCAGATAATCATCAATATGACAGCATGCTACAAGACCTTTCTGAAAAACTTTTCCCATTTTTTCTGTATAAATATATAAACATTCTTCTTTTTCCTTAAAAAGAATGCCATTTTTTAAAAAATTCTCAAAATTTTCTCTTCCTTTTTTGTAAACTGATTCATCATACTGATTGATTTCAGGTGAAAGGTCTATTTCTGGTTTAGAAATATGAAGAAAACTTTCTGGATTGTCTTTTGCAATTTCTCTTGCTTCTTCTGAATTTACAACATCGTAAGGAAAAGCAGCTACTTTCTGAGCCATTTCTTTAACAGGTCTGATACCTTTGAACGGTTTGATTCTAATCATATCAAAGCCTCCCATTGTTTTTCTTAATATTAACAAATTAAAAAAAATTATCAATACCTGACTTCAGAATTGCATAATCAAAAAATATTCAATTGACAGTTTTTTAAATCACGTTTATAATTAAAGCAAGAATTTAATCCTAAAGGGGGTAGTAATGAATATGAAGAATAAACTCCTCGTAAGTTTGGTTGTGCTTACATTTGTTTTTGTTTCATCTTTTTCAAATCAGGGTATGGATATTGAATCTTATACTAATGAAATAATTAATAAGTACTGGGATGCTCAGGATTTACTTCATGAGTACAAATCAGAACCAGTTAGAGGTGAAAAAGAATATCTGAAAGCTTATACTGAGCTTGGAAACATGCTGGAAAAACTCACAGACCATATTTCAGCTGAAATTAAAAAAGGAAACAATGATATTCTTGTTGAATTTTCAGACATTTACAAAGAAATGCCAGAAGTTGTTAAACCTATTTTCAATAATGTTGTAAGCGAACTTCTTGTGTCAACAAGAAACGGCGAAAATCTTTTTCCAGGATATGGTTATGCAGAACCAGGTTATTATTACAGACTTGGTGCTGAAACCAAAAAAGAAGTTTTACAGAAATTCTGGAAATCAGAAGAAAGATATATGGAAAGCAACAAAAGATACAAATTTTATATTGAGCTTAAAGTAGCTACTCAGATGCAGCAGAATGGTGAAGTAAGTGGTCTTATTGAAGGTTTTAACGTTAAAGGTGTGGTTGGAATGACAATTAACGGAGAATTTAAAGAAGTAGCTGAAACTGAATTTACAACTAAACAGACACTTACTACAAAATGTGTAATTGCTTATGAAAAAAATAAAGTTTACTATGAACTTTACAGAGCTAAAAAAGGATTCTGGGACTGGTTACCATGGACAGACCTTACATGGGAAAAAGCTGGTGAAACATATAAAATACATGAAGAAGCTACTGATACAGAAATTATAATAAATCCACCAGCAGTTTATGGGTTGCCAACAAATCCACCAAGATAAAAATTGAAAAATAGTAAATAAAAAAAGCAGAGGATATGTTCCTCTGCTTTTTTTTTGTTTAATTTTCTATATTGAGTTTTTGAGTTCAGATCAGCAATTCTCAATGAAAATTAAAGAAAATTCTGTTTTGGACGGGGTTTGTGCCGTTAAACTTTACGAGTTAGTAAAGTTGAAAGGCCAGACCCCTAAAGGATTTTCATTTAAATTGAGAATTATTGAGTTCGGATAATTTTCTGCTTTCTGGAAATAAAATTAAATAACGGTTTAATTTATCTCTGAATAAATCGATTTTATCATATTTTTTATGAAGTTCATACAATGCAATTATATATGGTTCTTTTTCATTATATGTTCTCAAAAGATTGATTATTCTTTCGTAATAATAAGAGCTTTTATCAAAATCTTTATTTTTAAAATAATCAGCACCTTTTTTAAGAATATCGATATTACCAGCTCCAGTAATTTTTTCAAAATACAACGCTTTTTCAATATCCTGGTTTTCATAAAGACTGAGAATTAGTCTGTTAAGTTCAGATGAGTTAAAATAAGCAATTTTTTCGGCAACAGATATTGCTGTGTTAAAATCTTTATTTTCAATCAGTTTTTTTATAAGAGATATGTATTCTTCAAGATTATCAGCAGAATATTCAGGAAGATTCAGAAAAAACACTGCAGCTTCTTTAAAATTTTCTTTTTTCATATTAATTTTGAAAAGATAATAATTTTTAATATGTGTATCATTTATTAACTGAAAATATCTTTCAGCTGTATCAAAATTACCTCGTGTAAATTCCTCCAGCCCATTCACTCTGGCTTCATTTGACAGTGTAGTTTCTGGAGAGAAAATAACTGATTTTGGTGGTGAAAAGCTTAAAAGATTTTCAGTGTCATTTTTTCTGTATAAATAGAAGTTTGACACAATAATAATTGAAAGCAAAGCAAATATTGAAAGTATGGAGATAAAACTGTAATTCGAATTCTTTTCAATTTTTTCAATAGAGTTTACAAGTTCAGATATATTTCCTTTTGCTGAAAAATTTTCTTTCAAACTGCTGTTATTGATTTTTTCCAAATCAGAATCAATCAGAGTGATATTTTTCATTTCTTCAATATCTGTAAAAGATTTTGTTATTTCTTTAAGACTTTCATAAGCAGCCTGTTTTACCTCAGCGTCTTCTGAAGATAATAAAAGTGAAATATCGGCAGAAACAATGTTTGAAACAATTTTGAAATATGCGGTAAGTGAACTTAATTTAACCTCGCTGTTTCCATGTTGTATAAGAGGATGAATTATTTCAAGTAAATCAGGGTTTGAACTGTTTTTTAATGCTTTAAGCGTACTCAATCTTATTGGAATTTCACGGTGATTTAATAATTTTTTAAGGTTTTCTCAATTTTTGTAAAAGGAATACCGTTTAAAAAGGTTATAATATAGCTTCTAATGTCTTCGGGAAACTCAATAAAATTTTTAAGAAGAATATTTATTGCATTATAATCCTCAAGAATCCTTATGTGCTCAAGAAATTTAATCTTGGATTCGTAAGTATTATCTTTATTTTTAAGGAAATCAACCGCATTATTCTGATTTATAAATACGTTTTTTCCTTTTTTATAAAGCAGTTTATCATTAATGTATTTTTCTATCATTTTTTATTTTTAACAGTTTTTTTCTTAATTGGCAGAGGAATTTCTTTTCTAAGTTCTTCAAGGATTTTTAATGAACTGTCAAGTTCTATTTTATTGATAATATTCATTTCACCCATTTTTTTGTAAATGTTGTTAAGGTTTTCAGCCAGTTCTGTTGTAATAAATTCTCTGTAATCCATAAATTTCTCCTTTGATTTGATAATTTTTAACTTAATTTTCTGTTAATTTATCATAAACTTGAAAATATTTCAATAATAGTTTAAATTAGGGCTGTAAATAAAACAGCTTAAAGCTTGAATAAGAGAGTATAGTATGATTTTAAAGCCATTGTCAGAGTTAAAACACGGTGATTTTATTGCAAAAAATATTGTAAACAAAGATTCCATTTTATTTAAAGAAGGAAAAGAAGTTACTGATGATATCATTTCAAAACTAAAATCGCTGAATGTTAAATATGTGTATGTTGCTGGAGAACCTGAAAAAAAAGATATAATCAAACAGTATTTTATTGAACTTGAAAATAAATTTGAAACTGATGTAAAAGATTGTGAAAAAATAGAATATCTAATGGGTGAAAAAGAAAAACCTGAAAAATTAACAGCTTTCTTTAATCTTATAGAAGATGTTGAAAAGAAAAAAAGATTTATAGATTACTGTTTTAATTATTTTTCTGATGAAATATTTAATTTTTTCCTTAAAGCTATAAGAATGGGTGAAAGTGCGATTATAAGTTTGTATATTATTGATTTACTTGATAAAAAAATTCGAGAAGTGAATATCGAAAGTGTTGTAAGTCTTTATAATTCAACAAATGCTCAGCTTGCTGATAAAATAACCAGACTACTTAAAAAAAATTTCACATTGAGACAGTTATATATGCTTAAAAAAAGGCTTGAAGAAAAAAATGAGACTTATGATTTTTTTAACAAAGATATTAATTTTTCTATAATGCCTCCGAAGTATTTTTGGGATGTCAAAATTTTAATAGTAAGCACTGAACCTTCACAACATATATTATTAAAAGGGTTTCTTGAAAGTCTTGAGATGAATGTTAAATCAATTGATTTTGAAGATATTGATGTTCAGATTGATTCTTTTAATCCCCATCTTGTGCTGGTTGATCTTGATAATTATCCAAATTCTGCAAGCATATTTACTGGGATTTCAAATAAATATCAAGATAAAATTTATCTTGTTTTATCAAGTTCAGTAAACAAAGAGCTTCTTGCGGAAGTATCAAGAGCCGGCGCTACTTATTTTATAAAAAAACCTTATTCTCTTCCTAAAATACAGAATTATCTTTCAACAGCAGTTAAAGATGGTAAAGTTATAAAACAGCTTTCAACTTCTAACAATCTTCTTACAGTTTATATAAAAAACCTTGGAAATAAAATTAAAAAATTTGATTTTTCGGGAGAGTTGACAGGTTTTACAATAGATGAAATTGGTAAAGAGCTTGTATATTACATAAAAAATGATAAATATTATTTTTTCGATATGCAGAATATTGCAAAAGTTGATATGAGTGGTATTCGTTTTTTTATGAAACTGAAAGAAGATATTAATTCAAAATTAAGCGAGCTTTTTATTATTAACTGTTGTGATAATCTGAAAAAAGAGTTTGGAACATACTCAAATGTATTAAATTTTGCAGAAAGCTGGGAAGAGCAATTATGGTAAATGCCATAGGTAGATTTTTTCTTCTTTTTTTAATTAAATTAAAAAAACTTTCAGGAAAAAGTTATGAAAAATATGCTGAAAAAATAGTCAGTTTAAATAATAAATCTGTTTTATCAAGAAAATATTCCTTGAAATATAGTGATTTAATAATACTTATGCCACATTGCGTGCAGTATAAAAACTGTAAATACAGAATCACTTTTAATGTAAACAACTGTAAAAAATGTGGTCAGTGTAATATTGGAAAGTTATGTGAATATTGTCAGGAAAAAGGAATCAAACTTTTCATAGCAACTGGCGGAACGCTGGCAAGAAAAATAATTAAAGATAACAGACCGGGTGCTATAATTGCCTGTGCCTGCCACAGAGATCTTCTTGAAGGAATTATTGAAATTAAAAAAATCCCGGTATATGGAATTTTAAACATTATTGGAAAAGATGGACCGTGTATCAATACTGATTTTAATCTTGAAGTTGTCAAACAGGCAGCTGATTTTTTTGCAGGAGTTTCTGATTTTAAAACTGGAATGGAAACTAAACAGCTTTGACAAAAAAAAATTAAAATTATAAAATGAATTTGAGGTAAAGATGAATAAAAAAGATGGCAGTGTTTTTACAGCGATAATATATGTTCTAACTTTTGTAGTTCTTGTTAGAGGTCTATTTCTTGGAACTATATACATAGTTGAAGATTTTTTTAATGAAGGTCAGGTTAATGTTCCTGATTTTGTCGGGACTTCACTTAATGATGCGATGAAAATAGCTCAGAAATTTAAACTTAGAATTGAAGTTAAAGGTGAAGCTTTTGATGAACATATGGAAAAAAACTATGTTATAAGACAGGAACCGGCAGGAAATTTTTCTGTTAAAAAAGGAAGAACTATTGAACTTATTGTAAGTAAAGGAAAAAAGCAGAGCATAACACCAAATCTCAGAGGACTTGCACTGAGAGAAGCTGAAAGAGTTATTTTACAGAATAATTTTTCAATTGGTAAAAAAAGTTATGTTTACAGTAATGAAAGAACTGATGCTGTTGTAGCACAGGAACCGGCAGCTGGTGTAAGTCACAGAGAAAATCAATTTATCAATATTCTTGTAAGTAAAGGACCAAAAACAGAATACATTATTCTTCCAGATTTTACAGGCGGTAATTATGTCAGAGTTAAAGATACTATTTTAATGCTGGGATTGAATATTGGCCAGATAAGATATGATTTTATGGAAAATATGGAACCTGGTGAAATAATTATTCAAGAGCCAGGAGCGGGTGTGCGACTTGAAAAGGGAAGCGAAATTAATCTCAGAGTTAACAGAACAAGAACCACAACAAGGCAGCAGAGCGAAAGAAAATCAGTTGATTTTGACTATTATATTCCTGATGGAATAATTGATAAAGAGCTTAAAGTAATATTAATTGATGATCTTGGAATAAGAGAGGTTCATAGAAAAAAATATTCTCCTGCAACTGAAGTTAAATTCAAAATATATGGTGTAGGTAAAATGAAAGCTTTAATTTATATTGATAATTTAAAAGTAGATGAACGTGAGTATTAAAAAGAGGTTTTTTTGAAAATAATAGGACTTGTCTTAAAAAACAGATATCAGATACTTGAAAAAATTCACGAAAACGAAAGATTTTTTTCTTTTGCTGGAATAGATACGAAAGATAATTCAAAAGTATTTATAAAAGTGGTAAGACAATCAATAATTGCTGATAAGAAAAAAGTAAAATTTTTTACAGAAGAAGTGAAATCTCTTGCAAAAATTAAGCATCCCAATGTTGTAAAAGTTCTTGATGTTGATTTTAAAGATGGAATTTTATATGTTGTGTGTGAATTTGTTGAAGGAAAATCGCTTTATAAATATATTGATGAAAAACATAAATTTGATTTCTGGCAGGTTATACAGATTGTAAAACAGTTGGCTGAAATTTTAAAGTTCGGATTTGAATCAGGTATTAAATACCGCTCTGTTAAGCATTCAAATATACTTATTACTGATTCCATGCAGGTTAAAATTCTTTCTTTTAATGTCCCTCGCTCAATGCTTTCTAATATTCCAATACCTCTAAGTGAAAACAGAGGTATTGATCCTGATATTTTTTTTCTCGGGCTTGTTCTATTTGAACTGTTTACATTAAAATTTCCCTTAAAAGAAAAAGAAATGCCAATAACCGATTTTGATATAATTCAGGATAATATTCTTGAAACAAGATGGCAGCTCAGTTTCAATGATATTGAAGAACCTGAATCCAAATCAGGGATTGAAAAAATTATTTATCATGCGGTAACCAGAAACATTCTTGATAGATATAAAACTATTGATGAAATGATGGATGATTTGAAAAAATTTTCTCAGGAAAGAAGTAGAAATGAAGAAAAAACTGATGTAGCCAACAGCCTTGCTCAGGAATTAAAAACAAATGATGCAGTTTTTCAGAGAAGGTTTGAAAATACACAGAAATCACCCGTGGTAAATATTCCAGAGGATGATACTTTTAATAAGAAATCGATTTTTCTTTTTGGAATGTATGGTTTGATTATTGCTGTGCTTCTTTATTTTATTTATATTTTACTGTTTTAAGGAGTTTTTATGTCAGGTTTGATCGTCGCACCTTCAATTCTTTCAGCTGATTTTGGAAAGTTGAATGAAGAAATTGAAAAAGTTTTGAAAGCAGGAGCTGACTGGATTCATATTGATGTAATGGATGGACATTATGTTCCTAATATTACAATAGGACCACCTGTTTTAAAAAGTCTTAAGAAAAATTTCCCTGAAACAGTTTTTGATTGTCATCTTATGATAGAAAACCCGGACAGATATATTGAAAGTTTTGTAAAAGCAGGTGCTTCTATTATTACTGTTCATTCAGAAGCCTGTCTTCATCTTGACAGAACACTTAATCTTATAAGAAGTTATGGTGTAAAAGCTGGGGTTTCTTATAATCCGGCTACTCCTGTAGATAATCTTAAATATATCAAAGATATTATTGATATGGTTCTTATTATGAGTGTAAACCCTGGTTTTTCAGGTCAGAATTATATTAAATATGCCTGTGAAAAAGTAAAGGAAGTAAGACAAATTACTGGAAATCAGATTCATGTTCAGGTTGATGGTGGTGTTAGTGATAAAAATATTACTTCTCTCACAGAAGCGGGTTGTGATGTTGTAGTTGCCGGCTCCTTTATATTTGATTCAGACAGCTATCAGGAAAGAATAAAACTTTTAAAAAAGGGTGCTGTTTAATGTCAGAGTTTCGAAAAGATCCTATATCTCAGAGATGGGTAATTTTTTCAGGAGGAGAAAAAAAACCTGAAGAATATTCCTATTCTATGGCAGAAATAAATTCAGACAGTGAAAATTGCCCCTTCTGTGAAAAAAACAGACATATGATAGAAACAGAAATAGCCTCAAAATCTGTTAACGGGAGATGGGCTGCAAGAATAGTAAATAATAAATTTCCGGCTCTTATTGAAAATATTAATATTGAAAAATATGCTGATGGAATATACGATCAGATGACTGGTTACGGATATCATGAGGTTATTATTGACAGCCATGACCATAACATTCCTTTTCATGAATTGTCACAGATTGAAATTGAAGCTGTAATAGAACTTTTTCTTGAGAGATTTAAAACATTCAGAAGAGATAAAACCCTTAAATATGTGCTTTTTTTTAAAAATTTCGGAGCTCCTGCAGGAGCCTCACTTTCTCATTCCCACTCTCAGCTTGTTGCAACCCCGGTCGTTCCTAAAATTGTTATGGAAGAATTGAATTCAGCTAAAAAATATTTTAATTATAAAGAAAGATGCATATTCTGTGATCTTATAAATCAGGAATTTATCGATGAAAAAAGAATAATAACTTCAAATGACAGCTTTATTGCAATTGTTCCTTATGCACCAAGATTTCCGTTTGAATCATGGATTTTACCCAAAATTCACGAATCTTCATTTGGTGATATTTCAAGTTATGAAATAAGCAATCTTGCTTCAGTTTTGAAAGATGTATTAAACAGACTTGAAACAGTATTCCCTAAACTTCCATATAATTTTGTAATACATACAGCTCCATTTGAAAATCACTGTAAAGATTATTATCACTGGCATATTGAAATAATGCCAAGATTAACTAAAGTAGCAGGGTTTGAATGGGGTTCAGGTTTTTATATTACTGAAACCTCACCAGAACATGCAGCTTCATATCTAAAATAACAGGAGGGTGTTTTTATGAATATTTTTCATCTCGCTTCTGAAGTAAATCCATATATAAAAACCGGAGGACTGGCTGATGTGGTTGGCTCGCTTCCTGTTTCCCAAGCTTCTATCAGAGGAAATAAAGTAAATATTCTAATGCCGCTTTATAAAAAAATTCCAGAAAATTTTGATGTTGAATATTTTACTGATTTCTCTGTTGATACTCCATATGGGAAAAAAACTGTTATTGTTAAAACCTTTCAACACACCAAAAATATTAAAGTGTTTTTTATTGGAGAATATGGTTATTATTTTAGAGATGAAATTTATGGTGATTATGAAGATAATGCCGAACGTTTTGCTTTTTTTTCTAAAAGTTCACTTGAACTGATTAAAAAACTTGATATAAAACCTGATGTTGTGCACTGTCATGACTGGCAGACAGGATTGACCTCTTTTTATGGTAAAAAAGATAAATTTTTTAACAATACAGTATTTGCTTTTACTATTCACAACATAGCTTATCAGGGCTTGTTTAATTACAGTGATTTGTACACCATGGATATTGATTCATCTTATTTTACTCAGGATTACCTTGAATTCTATGGCAAAGGAAGCATGCTTAAAGCTGGTATTGTTTTTTCTGATTTTGTGAATACAGTAAGTCCATCTTATAGAAATGAAACACTTACTCCTGAATATGGTTTTGGAATGGATGGACTGCTTCAATCTGTTTCATTCAAATACTCAGGAATTGTAAATGGAATAGATATAAAAGAATGGAATGCTGAAAAAGATAAAATGATATATAAAAAATATTCAGCTGATAAAATTGATGATAAAGAAATTAACAAAAAAAAGCTGTTTCAGGATATGAATTTAAAATACCACAGTGAAAGTGCTCTTTTTGTTGCAGTAACAAGACTTGCTGAGCAGAAAGGCATTGAGCTTATAATTAATAATATAAAATTTATTGCAGAAAATGGACATAAACTTATTATACTGGGAAGTGGAGATAAGTTTTATGAGGATCTGCTTATCGAATTTGAAAAAAAATATGCTGAAAATGTCAGGGTTATTCTTAAATATGATTTTGAATTAGCCCATAAATTATATGCTGGGGCTGATTTTTTCCTTATGCCCTCAAAATTTGAACCTTGTGGATTGAGTCAGCTGATTTCGCTTTTATACGGAACAATCCCAGTAGTCAGAAAAACTGGTGGACTTGCTGATACTGTATTAGATTTAAAAACAAATCCAGAGATTGGAACTGGTTTTGTATTTGAAAATTTTTTTATCGATGAATTTCAACAGGCTCTGGACAATGCACTGACAGTTTTTAAAAATAAAAACAGTTTTAAAAATCTTAAAATAAGAGCAATGAATCAGGATTTTACCTGGGACAACACTTCAAAAGAATATTTAAAATTGTATAAACAATATTTGAATAAAATTAAAAATAACGCTGAAGAGGTTTAAAATGCCTGAATACAGGAAAGACCCAATTACCAGAAGATGGGTTATTTTTTCAACAGAAAGAAGTAAAAGACCAAAAGATTTTGGTCATGTTACAGAAATTTCTGATGAAAAAGAATGTCCTTTCTGCGAAGGAAATGAATCAATGACTCCGCATGAAATATTTGCGTTAAGAAACGGGTCAGAAAAAGACGGACCTAGTTGGAAGGTTAGAATAGTTCCAGATAAATTCTCACTTTTTGAAAGTGAAGGTGATTTATATAAATCAGGTCATGGTCTTTATGATAGCATGAGTGCAACAGGAGTTCATGAACTTGTAATAGAAACTCCAAATCATATGGGTTCTATTGAAAATCTAAGTTATGAAGAAATAGAAACTTATTTAATGGTATTAAAAAATAGAATTATTGAGTTGAAAAAAGATTACAAAATTCAATATATTCTGGTTGTAAAAAATTATGGCTCGGAAGCTGGTTCTAAATTCAAACATTCACATTCACATTCACATATTGTTGGACTTCCGGTTGTTCCTAAAAGAGTCAAAGAAGAAATAGATGGTGCAAAAGAATATTACAGTTTCAGAGAAAGATGCGTATTCTGTGATATAGCTGGTCAGGAACTTGCTGAAGATGAAAGAATAATTATAAATAATGAGTTTTTTCTTTCATTCTGTTCATATGCTGCAAGATTTCCTTATGAAACATGTATTTATCCTAAAAAACACATGGGAGCATTTGAAGAAACTCCTGATGAAATGTTTTCTTATATGGCTAAAATTTTAAAAGATACAGTTGGTGCAATGTGTAAAGTGCTTGACTCTCCTGCATATAACATTGTTATTCATACTCAGCCTGTTAATCAGGTAATGCCAGTTTTGTATCACTGGCACATTGAAATAATGCCAAGAATAACAAAGGTTGCTGGTTTTGAATGGGGGTCAGGTTTTTATATTAATCCTGTTTTGCCTGAAAATGCGGCTCTGGCGATGAAAAATACTCTCAAGAGGTGAATTATGAAGTTTATTAATGATGGCTGGTATGGAATTATATCAGATGATTTTAATTTTAAAGATGTGAAAATAATGGCAAAAGCAATAACTAAATATCTTGTTTCACATGAATTAAATAAAAAACCTGTAATCATAGGGTATGATACAAGATTTTTGTCATATAGATATGCTCAGATAATTTCTGAAGTTCTTCTTGGAGCAGGAATTAAATGTTATATTTCAGAAAGAGACAGTCCTACAATTTTTACCTCTGCAACATTAAAAAATTTGAAAGCAGGGTGTGGAATTCAGGTTACTGGAAAAGAGCTTCCGTATTTTTACAATGGAATATTTTTCCTTCCTGAATATGGTGGACCACCCTTCAGTCATATTTCGATGGAAATTGAAAGAAATATCCGTCTTATAAGAGAACTTGAAGAAGATATTAACACTCAGGATTATGAAAGAGGAATAGCTCTGGGTCTTATTGAGGTAAATGACTTATTTTCTGAATATTCCAAAATGGTTGATAAAATTGTAGATTTTAAAAAAATAAAAGATATGGATTTGAAAATTGTTGTTGATTATATAAATGGAAGTATGAGAGGATATTTAAGGAAAATCTTTCCAAAAAATATTGATTTGATTGAACTTAATACAGATTATAATCCATATTTCTCGGGCAGAAAAACAGACCCTTATGAAGATGATCTTGAATTTTTATGTGAAAATGTTAAAAATACTGAAGCAGATTTAGGGGTAGCTTTTGATACTGATGGTGGAAATATAGTTTTTATAAACAGAAATGGCGAAGTTATAAACAGAGATATCATAGCAGGGATAGTGCTGGATTTTATTCTTAAAACAAAAAATAAAAATGGTGTAGTGGTAAAAACCATGGCAACAACGGGGATTATTGATCTTGTATGCGAAAAAAATGCTGTTGAAATAAATGAAACTTATATTGGATTTAAACATGTTGTTGAAAAAATGTTGAAAAACAAGGTGGTTTTTGGCTGTGATGACAAAGGAGGAATAAGTTTTTCAGGCCACGTTCCTGTAAAAGATTCACTCGTGCTGTTACTTCTTTTTATTGAAGTTCTTGCAGTAAATAAAAAAAGCCTTGAACAGACACTGGATGAGTTTGAAAAAGAATACGGTCATATTGATAAATCCAGATTTACCATGCCATGTGAAACTGAAGAAGAAAAACTGAAAATTATTTCAAAATTAAAATCCTATACAGATACTTTTGATATTGAGGAAATAAAAGAAAGTTATCAGACAGATGGATTAAAAATTGTGTTTAAAGATAAAACTTGGTTTTATGCAAGAATAAATCAGAATAAACCGTTACTTGAAATAGTTATTGAAAGTTCTGTTCCAAAAAAAGTTGCAGAATTAGAAAATAAAATAAGAAAATATATAGAGGAGTAGAAAATGCATAAAAGAAGGAATTATCTTATACAGAAAGGCTTACAGGGAGAAATAATTTTTGCTTTTATCTTTTTGATGATTTTTATTTTTTTCATATCATTTTTCAACATTTACTTTTTTATGGATTATTTTATTTCTAACGTGCTTGAACCTGATGAATTTACTCAGTTTTCAATACTTCTTTCAAAGGCGTATTCAATGATAAAGCCTAAACTGGCAGTGCTACTTTTTGTTGATTTTATAATTGTCGGATTGATAAGTCTTTTTATATCACATCAGATTGCAGGACCAAGCTATAAGATAAAAAATTCAATTCAAAAAATAAAAGATGGAAATCTTAATTTTAAAGTAACACTGCGTAAAGGTGATAAATTTACAGATTTAGCTCATAATTTGAATATGTTGATTGATGAGTACAGACAAAGCATTACAGAAATTAAAAGTAATACAGAAAAAATAAAAACAGCACTTCAGACAAACAATGACAAAGAAGCTTTAAATGTACTTGAAAAAATTGAAGAAACTGTTTCAAAATACAATATATAATGAAAATAATTGGTGTTACAGGTAAAATAGGCAGTGGTAAAACAACTGTTTCAGATTTATTTTTAAATTTCTCACATACAGAAATTATTAACTGTGACAGACTGGCTTCTTCAATTATTGACTCAAATTATAAAATTCAGCAAAAAATTAAAGAAAAATTCGGGTTAAAATCTTTTTTTGAAGGTAAATTAAACAGATCTTATATAAGAGATATAGTTTTTAATGATAAAGAAAAACTCCAGGAGCTTAATTCAATAGTTCATGCTGAACTTTTTAATGAGCTTAAAAAAGAATTAAAAAAATATACTTCAGATACTAAATTAATTGTTGTTGAAGCTGCAGTTTTGTACGAAGCCAAACTTTTTAAACTTGTTGATAAAATAATATGGGTAAGCTCCAGTCTGGAAATTGCAGTTAACCGGGCTTCAAAAAGAGACCATTCAAAAAAAGAACAGATTATAAATATTTATAATTCACAGTCATATTTGGAAAATTTAAAACCTTATCCTGATTTTATAATTAACAATGATACAGATTTAAAATCCCTTAAAAAACAGGTTGAAATAATTTATTCTGATTTAGAAAAATAGGGGAAAACGAGGGGTCAGGCCGCATAAGTGAGTTTAATCTCGGGCGCGGCCAGACCCCGGGTTATTATTTCATGAATTCTTTTACTATTGATACTACTTCGTCACCAACTCTATCCTGAGCTTCACCAGTCTGAGCGCCAACATGTGGACAAGCTGCAAAAACTTTTTCATGATTGAGAAGTTCAAAATTCTCTGTTGGTTCTTTTTCAAAAACGTCAATAGCTGCACCAGCTATAATACCATTGTTAAGAGCTTCAAGAAGTGATTTTTCACAAACTACTCCACCTCTTGCACAGTTAACTATATAAGCTGTTTTTTTCATTTTCTTAAATTCTTCTATAGAACATAATGGGGTTCCTGCAAATGGAGTATGGAATGAAACAAAATCAGATTTTGCAAGAAGAGTATCTTTATCTGTGAATTCAACAAAAGATGGAAGATCGCAAGGTTTATTTCTACAATGAGCAATAACTTTCATTCCAATTCCGTTTGCCATTCTTGCAAGTTCTTGACCAATTCTTCCGATACCAATAATACCAAGAGTTTTTCCGCCAAGCTCAAATCCTACAAATCTTTTCTTTTCCCATTTTCCTTCTTTACAGGTTCTGGTAGTATTATATAAA